>JAPSFT010000027.1 GCA_035063765.1 Deltaproteobacteria bacterium | reverse complement strand
GCCCGGGCGCCGCGGCGCTCCGCCGCGCCGCTGCCGACCCCGACCCGCTCGTGCGGCTCGGCGCGCTCGAGGCCGCGGCGCGCGCGGCGCCGGCCGAGCGGCTCGGCGCCCTGCAGCCGCTCCTGCGCGATCCGCGGCTCGCGGTGCGGAGCGAGGCGGGGCGCGCCCTCGCGGACGTGCCGGCCCCGCTCTGGCGTCCGGCCGAGCGCGCGGCGCTCGCGGGCGCGCTCGCCGAGTACCGCGCCGCGCAGGAGGTCCAGGCCGACCGGCCCGAGGCCCACCTGAACCTGGCGCTCCTCGACCTCGCGCTCGGCGAGCCCGCGGCGGCGCGGCGCGAGTACGAGACCGCCCTACGGCTCGCGCCCGACTTCGTGCCGGCCGCCGCGAACCTCGCCGACCTCGAACGCGCCGAGGGCAACGAGGCGGCCGCCGAGGCGCTCCTGCGCCGCGCGCTCGCGAGCGCGCCCGATTCCGCCGAGCTCCACCACGCGCTCGGCCTGGCGCTCGTGCGCACGGGCCGGCGCGAGGAGGCGCTCGGCGAGCTCGAGCGGGCGGTCGCGCTGGCGCCCGCGCAGGCGCACTTCGCCTACGTGCTCGGGGTCGCGCTCCACGACGCGGGGCAGGGCGAGCGGGCGCTCGAGGTGCTCTCCGCTGCCCACCAGCGCCGCCCCGGCGATCGCGAGCTGCTCGCGGCGCTGGCGAGCCTGTCGCTCCAGGCCGGCCGGCGGGAGGAGGCGATCCGCTACGCGCGCGCGCTGGTCGGCGCCGCGCCCGACGATCCCGAGGCCCGCGCGCTCCTCGCGCAGCTCGAAGCCGATGGAGGCTCCGCCCGATGAGCCGGCTGCTCCCGATCGCCGCGCTCGCGCTCGGGCTGGCCGCCTGCGCGACTCCCGTCGGTGTCGAGCGCGCGAGCCCGCGCGAGGTGCACCGCGAGCTCGTGCGCAGCGCGCTCGGCGGCGACCAGCCGAGCGCGCCGACCCGCGAGCTCCTGACCCGCCTCGACCTGCTCGAGGCCTTCGCCCGCGAGCCGGACGCGACGATCGCGCAGCTCCACGCGGGCCTGGCGGCGGAGGGCGATCGCGACCGCCTGTACGCGCTCGCCGAGCTGTCGTTCCTCCAGGCCGAACGCAGGGGCCGCCGCGACCACGCGCTCGCGGCTGCCGTCTACGCCTACGCCTTCCTGTTCGAGGACGGCAGGCCCCCGCTCCAGGCCTTCGATCCGCGCATCCAGGTCGCGCGCCAGCTCTACAACCGCGGGCTCACGCTCGGCCTCGCCGACGAGCGGCGCGAGCACTTCGCGATCGCGAGCAGCCGCCACGCGCTGCCCTTCGGCGGGCTCGACGTCGTCGCCGAGCCCGACGCGACGGACTGGCTCGGCTGGCAGCTCGAGCGCGCGGTGCCGGCGGCGGACCTCCGGGTGCGCGGGCTGCGCAACCGCTACCGCCGGGCCGGGCTCGGCGCGCCGCTGGCCGCGGGCCTCGCGCGGCCCGCGGGCGCTGCGCTCCCCCCCGGCGCCCGCTACGTCCCCGAGCGCCTGCGCGTGCCGGTGACCGCGTTCCTGCGCATCGACGACGTGCGCGCGCAGATCGCGCGCGGGCACGTGGTGGGGCGGCTCGAGACCTTCTCCGAGGAGGAGCGGCCCGAGCTCGCCGTCGGCGGCCAGGCCGTCCCGCTCGAGCTCGAGCGCAGCTCGTCGCTCGCCTACATGCTCGAGGGGGCCCCGATCTGGGACTTCGGCTTCGCCGGCTTCCGGCTCGGCGACTACCTGCCCGGCGGCCAGCGCGAGCGGCTCGTGATGCTGCGCCCCTACGAGCCGGGGCGGATCCCGCTGGTGCTCGTCCACGGCACCTTCTCGAGCCCGGCCACCTGGGCCGAGATGATCAACGAGCTCGACAACGACCCCGAGATCGGACGCCGCTACCAGTTCTGGCTGTTCCTCTACAACACCGGCAACCCGATCGGGTACTCGGGCGGGATCCTGGCCGAGACGCTGCGGCGCGTCGTCGCCGAGCTCGACCCGGAGGGCCGGGACCCGGCGCTGCAGCGGATGGTCGTGGCCGGGCACAGCCAGGGCGGGCTCCTCACGAAGCTCACGGTCGTCGCGAGCGGCGACGCGTTCTGGCGCGGCGTCTCGCGCCGGCCGCTCGACGAGCTCGACCTCGCGCCCGCGTCCGCCGCGCTGCTGCGCCGCTCGCTCTTCTTCGAGCCGCTGCCCTTCGTCACGCGCGTGGTCTTCCTGTCCACGCCGCACCGGGGCAGCTACCTCTCCGACTTCCGGGTCGTGAGCTGGATCTCGCGGCTCGTGAAGGCCCCCACCACGATCGCGAGCACGATGCTCGACCTGGCCACCTCGGGCAGCGACGCGTTCCTCCTGCGCAGCCTCGACCGGATGCCGACGAGCCTCGACAACATGGCCTCGAACAACCCCTTCCTGCGCGCGCTCGCGGAGCTGCCGATCGCACCCGGCGTGGTCGCGAACTCGATCATCGCGGTGCGCGGCGGGCCGCCGCCCGAGGGCCGGGGGGACGGCGTCGTGCGCTTCGAGAGCGCGCACGTCGGCGGGGTCGAGTCCGAGCGGATCGTGGACTCGGGCCACTCCGTGCAGATGAGCGCGCCCGGCATCCAGGAGCTGCGGCGCATCCTCCTCGTCCACGCCGGCGTGCTCGCGCCCTGAGCCCGCGCCACGGCGCGGTACCTCCGCGCACGGCGCTGGCTAAGCTGCCCGGGGGCCGGCCAGGGGGGCAGGCCGCGGAGGGCGTGCGATGCGGTGGCGTGAGGGACGGCGCAGCCAGAACGTCGAGGACCGGCGCGGCGCGGGGATGCCGTTGGGCGGCGGCGGGCTCCGGATCGGGGGCGGCGGGATGATCCTGCTGCTGCTCGTCCTGTGGCTGCTCGGCGCGGATCCGATGGCGCTGCTCGGGATGCTGGCCGGCGGCGGCGGCGGTGGTGACCTCACGCAGGTGGATCCGGGCGGCTACGCGGGCGGGGCGCCGGCGCCCCAGGCGGGCGGAGCCGGTGACGAGCAGGCCGAGTTCGTCTCGGTCGTGCTGGCCGACACCGAGGACACCTGGGGCGAGATCTTCGCGGCGTCGGGCCAGGCGTACCAGCCGCCGCGTCTCGTGCTCTTCACCGACGTCGTGCGCTCGGCCTGCGGGATGGCGCAGGCGGCGATGGGCCCCTTCTACTGCCCGCTCGACCAGAAGGTCTACATCGACCTCGGCTTCTACCGCGACCTCCGGCAGCGCTTCCGCGCGCCCGGCGACTTCGCCCAGGCCTACGTGATCGCCCACGAGGTGGGGCACCACGTCCAGACCCTGCTCGGGATCTCCCAGCAGGTGCAGAAGCAACGCGAGCGGGTGTCGCCGGAGATGGGCAACCAGCTCTCGGTCCGGCTCGAGCTGCAGGCCGACTGCCTGGCCGGCGTCTGGGCCCATCACGCCGATCGCACGCGCCAGATCCTCGAGCAGGGCGACGTCGAGGAAGGCCTGAACGCCGCGGCCGCGATCGGCGACGACCGCATCCAGCGCCAGACCCAGGGCACGGTGGTCCCCGAGTCGTTCACCCACGGCAGCTCGGCACAGCGCGTCACCTGGTTCCGGCGCGGACTCGAGACCGGGGACATGGAGGCCTGCGACACCTTCTCGGCCGGAGCGAGCTGAGGGCGATCGGGAGCTCAGCGCCGCGGCGGAACGTCGAGGCAGATCGCGATGCCGACCGCCGGGCTGGCGTCCGCGCCGTCGAGGGCACACTCGACGGCGTCGCTGCCGCTGGCACTGGTCACCCGGCCTGCGAACGACACGTAGCCGCCGCCGGCGCGGCGCACGCAGCTCCCTCCGAGCACCCGGTCCTCGCGGCCGAGGCAGGTGGCCGCGAAGCGGCTCGCCGCGCCAGGGGTCGCGCGGCCCATCTCGAAGGTCTGGTAGGTCTCGCCGCCGGAGGCAGCGAGCCGGACGGCTTCCGTCTCGCACACCCAGCGGCCGCCGTCGCGGCGCAGCCGCTCGCCGGGTCCGCACAGATCGGAGGTCTCGCCGGCGCGCGCGTTCATCTCGGCGATCGCGGCGTCGGCCGGGACCTGGACGCGCATCGCGAGCAGCGCGGGGTCCGCCGCGGCGAAGGCCGGAAGCAGCGCGAGGGCGGCCGCCAGGACGGGCAGGGCGAGGCGGGTGGAGCAGGGGGCCATCGGGGACTCTCCTACCGGATGAGTCGCCCCGCGGTCCGATCCCGTCTCGGCCGGATGGCCACCGATCCTGAGATCTGGATCACACCCGAAGCAGGCCTTTCGGACTCCTCCCCTTGACCGGGAGCTGACCCGCTGGAAAACTAACGATCGTTAGTTTCCCTGGAGCGCCCTTTGAGTCCGCATCCCGACACCGCCTTCCCCCTCGTCCGCCCGGCCCGCCGGGGGGAGGAGACCGCCGCGCGGATCCTCGACGCCGCCGAGGAGCTCTTCGCCGAGCGCGGCTACCGCGGGACGAGCCTGCGCGACGTGGCGCTCCGGGTCGGGCTGCGCATCCCGAGCCTCTACAACCACTTCCCGAGCAAGGACGCGCTCTACGCCGCCGTCCTGGCGCGTGGGATCGGCCCGGTCGTCGAGCTGCTGACCGCGCTGGCCCGGGCGCCGGAGGCCGAGCGCAACGACCCGCGGCGGGTGATCGCGTCCGTGATGCAGCTCCTGGCGGAGCGCCCGAACCTGCCGCGCCTGGTGCTGCACGAGACGCTCGCGGGCGGCGAGCGCCTGACACCGATGCTCCGCAAATGGATGGCGCCCACCTTCACCCGGGCGCAGGCGCTCGTGGAGGAACGGGGCGCGGGCTCGCGGCCGGAGCCCGAGCAGGCGGCGCTGCTGGTGCTCGCCATGTACCACGTCGTGGTCGGCTTCTTCGCGAGCGCGCCGCTCTACCGCGAGCTCACCGGCATCGACCTCCTCGCCGCGCCGATGCTGGCCCGTCAGACCGAGCTGCTCCGGCAGCTCAGCGAGGCGCTCACCCCGGCCCTCGATTCCGCAACCGACACCTCGACCGAACCCCGCTGAGGAGTTTCCGATGGACGCCGACGTCGCCTTCCTCGAGCCCGCCACCTGGGACCGCCACATCCACGCGCGCATGCGCTGGCTGCGCGAGCACGCGCCCGTGCACTGGTCCCGCAAGGACGGCTGCTGGGTGGTCTCCAAGTTCGAGGACGTCGCCTACGTCTCGAAGCACCAGGAGCTCTTCACCTCGGGCCAGGGCGTGCGCGGGATCGACGGGCCGAAGATCGGGCTCATCGACGAGGCCGAGCCGCGCCATGGCCGGCTGCGCAACCTGATCAACAAGGGCTTCTCGCCGCGCATGGTGAAGAAGCTCGAGGTGGCCTTCCGCGAGATCACGACCGAGGCGATCGACGCGATCGCCGCCCGCGGTGAGGCCGACTTCGTCGAGGAGGTGGCGGTGCCGCTGCCGCTCTCGCTGATCGCCGAGATGATCGGGATCCGGAAGCAGGACCGGAAGAAGTTCCACGAGTGGTCCGACGCGATGATCCGCGGCGACGGCAACCAGGGCGACCCGGCGATCATGGCGGCCGCCGGCCAGGCCTTCCTGGCCTACTCGGCCTACGTGCGGGGGATCATCGAGGACCGCCGCAAGCACCCGCAGGACGACCTGGTCAGCATCCTGGTCGGCGCCAAGGACGCCGGCGTGCTCACGACCTTCGACCAGCAGCAGGACCGCACGGGGCTCGGCGAGGACCAGGTCCAGCTCGCCAACGACGAGCTGATCATGCTGCTCGTGATCCTGCTCGTGGCCGGCAACGAGACCACCCGCAACGCGATCTCGGGCGGCATGCAGCTCCTGATCGAACATCCCGACGAGCGGAAGAAGCTGATCGAGGACCCCGGGCTGATCCCCTCCGCCTGCGAGGAGATGGTGCGGATGGTGTCGCCGGTCCAGACCTTCTCGCGCACCGTCACCGAGGACACCGGGCTGCGCGGCCAGCGCCTGCGCAAGGGTGAGCGCGTGCTCATGCTCTACCCCTCCGCGAACCGCGACGCCGACGCCTTCGACGACCCCGACACCTTCCGGGTCGAGCGCAATCCGGTGCACCTCGGCTTCGGGCTCGGCCCCCACTTCTGCCTGGGTGCGAACCTGGCACGCATGGAGATGCGGGTGGCCTTCGAGGAGCTCCTGCGCCGGCTTCCGGACATGGAGTTCGCCGACGCCGAAGGCGCCGTGATCGTGCCCGCGGCGCTGGTCCGCTCGTGCACCCGGATGCGCGTGCGCTTCACGCCGGAGGCCTGAGGCGAGGCCCGCCTGCGATCCCTTCGCGCCGGGGGTCATGGACCCCCCGTAGCCCTCCGGCCGGCGGCCGCGCGACGAATCGCCGGCGGGGCAGGGCGGCTGCTGGCCCGCGTGGCCGTGGCGCTGGACCGTGCGACCATGGCGGCCGGAGGAGCCGCGCCATGTCGTCTCCGCGTGTCGTGGTGCTCGGACTCTCCTGGCTGGCGCTCGCGGCTGCAGGGCTCGCCTGCGGGCGCCCCGCCGAGCCGCTCCCGGTCGCCGATCCCGCGACCCGCCGCAGCCCGCCGGCCGGCGACGTCGTCGGCTTCACGGGCGGCTACGGCTCCCACGTCTGGCTGGGCCTCCCGTTCGCGGCGCCGCCGGTCGGCGAGCGGCGCTGGCGGGCGCCCGCGGCGGCCCCGCGCTGGGACGGCGAGCGGGCCGCGCTCGAGCACGGCGCGCCCTGCCCCCAGTACGCGAGCGTGTACGCGGGCCTGCCGCGCGGGTCCGAGGGCGTGACCGGCGACGAGGACTGCCTGGTGCTCGACGTGTGGGCACCGGCCATGGAGCCGGCCGCGGCCGCCGCCGCGCGCCTGCCGGTGATGGTGTGGTTCCACGGGGGCGGCCATTCGATCGGCGGCACGGCCTTCTACGACGGCGGCAACCTGGCACGGACCGGGCAGGTCGTGGTGGTCGCCGCCCAGTACCGGCTCGGGCCGCTCGGCTGGCTGCGCCACGAGGCGCTGCGCGCCACCGCGACGACCCCCGAGGACCGCTCGGGCAACTTCGGCACGCTCGACACGATCCGCGCGCTCGAGTGGGTGCGCGACAACGCCGCGGCCTTCGGCGGCGACCCGGGCAACGTCACGATCTTCGGCGAGTCGGCGGGCGGCACCAACGTGCTGGCCCTGCTGCTCGCGCCCTCCGGCGCCGGCCTCTTCCACCGCGCGATCCTGGAGAGCCCCGGCATGGACACCGTGGTGGCGGGCTACGCCGAGCGCTTCCACGACGACACGCCGCCCGGCCACCCGCACAGCGCCAACGAGGCGATCGTCCAGATGATGGTCTCGGAGGGATCGGCCCCGGACGGCGCCGAGGCGCGCGCGAAGCTGTCGGCAATGCCTGCTGCCGAGCTCGCCGCCTGGCTGCGCAGCCGCACGCCCGCGCAGCTCCTGGCCGGCTACACCGAGCACAGCGAGGGCATGCTCTGGTTCCCGAGCGTGTTCCGCGACGGTCACGTGATCCCCGACGCCGAGCCGCTCGCGCTGCTCGCCGCCGGCCGCTACCACCACGTGCCGACCCTCCTCGGCACCAACCGCGACGAGAACAAGCTGTTCATGGCCTTCGACCCGGAGCTGGCGCGCTGGCGCTTCGGGCTCTTCCCGCAGCCGCGCGATCCGGGGCGCTACGCCGCCCAGGCCGACGCCTCGGCGCGCGCCTGGAAGGCGCGGGCGGTCGACGAGCCGGCGCGGCGCATGCGCGCGGTCCAGGGCCCGACGGTCTACGGCTATCGCTTCGACTGGGACGAGGAGCCGAGCCTGCCCTGGCTCTACGACGGCCCGGCCATGCTCGGCGCATCGCACGGCTTCGAGATCCCCTTCGTGTTCGGGCACTGGGACCTGGGGCCCGAGTCGAGCCGGCTCTTCACGCGCTGGAACCGCGAGGGCCGCGAGGCGCTCTCGGCGGCGATGCTGTCGTACTGGGCGCAGTTCGCGGCGACCGGCGCGCCCGGCCGCGGCCGCAACGGCGAACTGCCCGAGTGGCAGCCGTGGGACGCCTCCAGCCCGGAGGCACCGAAGTACGCCGTGCTCGACACGCCGGCCGGCGGCGGCGTGCGCATGGCCAGCGAGACCTGGACGCTCGAGCGCGTGGTCGCCGAGCTGCTCGCCGACCCGCGCGTGCACGACGACCGCACCCGCTGCGCGGTGCTGCGCGCGATGGCGCTCTCGGACGACCTGCCGCGCGACCAGTACGCGAGCGCGGGCGGGGGCGCGTGCGCGGACTACGCGCTCGACGCGTACCCGTGGCCCGACGTCGCGGCGGCGGACGCGCGCTGACGGGAGGTCGGCGCCCCATGGATGACTACTTCAAATTATCATGATAATTTGAAGTAGATGTTCAAGCGCTCTCTCACCCTCCCGGAGCCCGGGGTCGAGACCTTCTTCCTGTGGGGGCCTCGGCAGACGGGCAAGAGCACGCTCCTGCGCGAGCGCTACGGCCAGGGCCGCTGGGTCGAGCTCTTGAAGGCCGAGGAGTTCCGGCGCTACCTGGCCCGCCCCGAGCGGCTGCGCCAGGAGCTGGAGGCCGAGCCCCCTGGGCCTCGCGAGCAGATCGTGATCGACGAGATCCAGAAGCTGCCGGCGCTCCTCGACGAGGTGCACTGGCTGATCGAGAACCGCGGACTCCACTTCGCCCTCTGTGGGTCGAGCGCGCGCAAGGTGCGGCGCGGCGCCGCAAACCTCCTCGGCGGCCGCGCGATCCGCTACGAGCTCCACGGGCTCACCGCCAGCGAGCTCGGCCGCGACTTCGATCTCGATCGCCTGCTCAACCACGGCTATCTGCCGCGGATCTACGAGGCGAGCCGGCCCGCGCGGATGCTCGACGCCTACATCGCCGACTACCTGAAGGAGGAGGTGGCCGCCGAAGGGCTGGTACGCAATCTCCCCACCTTCTCCGACTTCCTGGACGTCGCCGCCCTCTCCGACGGCGAGCTCGTGAACTTCTCCAACATCGCCCGGGAATGCGGGGTCTCGAGCCACACGACCAGGAGCCACTTCGAGATCCTCGAGGACACGCTCCTCGGGCGCTGGCTCCCGGCGTATCGCAAGCGACCGAAGCGCCGGGTGATCGGGGCGCCGAAGTTCTACTTCGTCGATGTGGGGGTCGTGAACCGGCTGGCACGGCGCGGCGAGCTGCGCGCCGGCTCCGAGCTCTACGGCAAGGCCTTCGAGAACTGGGTCTTCCACGAGCTCTCCGCGTTCGTGAGCTACCGCGGCGAGGGTGGTAGGCAGCTCTCCTACTGGCGGCTCGCGAGCGGCATCGAGGTCGACTTCATCGTCGGCGACATGCAGGTGGCGATCGAGGCGAAGTCGAGCGAGCGGATCACCCGTGACCACCTCCAGGGGCTGCGGAGCCTGGCCGAGGACCACCCGCGCGTGGGACGCCGCATCGTCGTGTGCCGGGAGCCGCGGGCGCGCACGACCGACGACGGCATCGAGATCCTCCCCGTCGCGACCTTCGTGCGGAGGCTCTGGGGCGGCGAGCTCTGATCCCAGCCCGGGCGCGCGTGCCGCGCTCGGTCATGCCGTCGAGGTCGAGCTGCTGGAGCCGGCCCAGAGGGTCGCTTCGAGCGAGTCGAGCTCGCGCTCCAGCTCGGGGAGCGGGCGCCCCAGCGCGTGCTCGCGCGCCTTGGCCAGGGCCTGCGCCGCCCGGGCGCGGTCGCCCGGCGCCTCGCGGGCGAGCAGCGCATGGGCCTGTGCGACCCCCGTCCGAACCACCCAGAGGCGGGCTCCGGCCCGAGCCTCCGCAGCCAGCGCCTGCTCGAAGCGGCGAAGGGCGTCGTCCACACGTCCGCGTGTCGACGCCAGCAGGCCCAGGTGGTGCGCGATCGGCCCGTAGTACACGAGGCCGCCGCCCGCGACGACGGACCGCTCGAACAACACCTCTCCTGGGCGTCCGCCCATGGCCGCTTTTCAGACGTCCACCGAGGCGAACAGACGCCCCCGGCGGTCGATCGTGGCAGCGTGGAGGTAGCGAGTCGTGCGCATGGGCGAGAGCTCGCGCCACGCGTCTGTAGCGGCGTCCCCTACCTCCATCGACGCGCTTGGCATCGGTCGAGCAGATCGGTCTCGATATGGTCTCGCAAGGCCTCCAGTGATGTAGACCAGGTTCTTCGACGTAGCAGTGGTAGGTGTGAATCTGAAGAGCGAGGGCCCCGTCGCGATCCAGCGTGCCTCCACGGGCGGCCCGCCTTGCGGTTCGAGATCAGGCGCCGTGACTGCGGCTTCGACCTCGCCCCAGGCCCGAGCGAGCGGATCGAACGGAATCCAATACGACACGCCGTACCAGCGCGGCTTGCCCGCCGGATCCGCACGACCCGCCTGTACTTCGTGGTGTACTCGCTCCGCGCTGCTGACTTCCTTGCCGACGACCGTCCTCTCCATCACTCCGCTCTTGTCGATCCGATCGACTACGTGTCTCTCGTAACCACGCATAGGAATCGACGAAAGCTCCGGACCGCGGCTCCATGCTCCGGATCCAGGGTCGTAGATCACCAATGCAAAGATGCCGACTCCGTGTTGGTTGGATCGACGGTCCGGGCGAACCTCGCCCCCATAGACGTAGAGCCGCCCATCGAGGCCGACGCCTGGTGTATGAAACCAGCGTGGTTCAGGCATGGGCGCCACGGAAGTCCACGTCGAAGCAAGCGCAGGAGCCGCAACGAAAGCCACAAGCAGTGATCCGGGTAGCCAACCGCTCACGGGCAGTCCTCGCCCTGCGCGGTCGCGTCGGTGCCGGCTCGGAAGTGATCGAAGACCTGCGCGCTGGTGCGCCGGCGGGTCAACGCGGGCACCACACGCGCCGGTCGAGGGTGCTCTCCCCCTGCGCGCTCGAGACCGGCACCACGCCGTCGCCCGCCTGTGGAGTGGACCCGACGCCCGCTCATCCGCGATCCGGGGGTGCGACAACGGGCCGGGGCGCCCCGCTCGCGGTGTCGAGCACCTCGACCGAGGCCGTACCGCGGCGCTGGTGGCGGCTCTCGTTCACGATCCCGCCCACCGCGTAGATGCGCCCCATAGCATCCACCGCCACCGCGTGGTGGAAACGCCCGTGGCGCAACGGCGGCCCCTCGCTCCAGCGATCGGTCTCCGGGTCGTAGACGAAGACGGAGCGGCTTCCCACCGGCTCCGAGTACGACACCGCGCCGCCCACCACGTAGATCTTCCCGTCCGCACCGAGCGCGGCGGCCATCGCGTGACGGCCCTCGGGCATCGGCGAGCGCTCGCTCCAGGTGTCGGTCGCCGGGTCGTAGACCTCCACCGAGCGCAACGCCTCCTTCCCGTATGCCCGCATCTCGCGGGCTGCGGCCTGGAAGGCCTCCTCGGTCTCGTAGTCCTCCTGGTGCACCGACCCCTTGTGGCCGTAGCCACCGAACACGTACAGCTTGCCGTCGGTTCCGAACGCGCCCGCGAACTCCTGCCGCGCCCGGCGCATCGGTCGCCGCTCCTTCCATTCTCCAGTCGCCGGCTCGTAGACTTGGACCACAGCGAGCAGTTCCCACTGGTGCCACGACCGTGGATCGCGTTCGTGCCGGTTCAGCGGATAGCCCGTTCCTCCGGCGAGGTAGATCGTGCCGTCGGGCGCGGTCGCGGTGACTCCGCCAGCGTGCACGACCCGCGGCACCGGCGGTAGCCATGCCCGCGTCTCGATGTCGGAGCGAGGCAGGAACCCCTGATCCCAAACGCCACGCATTGGGTCGAAGTACACCGGACCCGCCTCGCCGAACCAGTAGATCCGTCCGTCGCGCCCCGAGGCGCCCGGCGGCTTCTCGTAGCGAAGGCCCACCTTGTACTCCCGCCACCGGATCTCGCTGATCGGCGGGAGATCCTTGTCCCCAGCGCGCCGCCATCGGATCGGATTCCGCTCGAGGGCGCGCTGTCTCGTGATACCTGGCCCACGTCGCCAGGCATTCGCCTTGGGATCGAAGATGTCGAGCGCGCGCTCCCCGACCCCGTACTTGCGCCCCTCGGGTACGGGTGCGGTGTAACCGCCGAAGGCGTACACGCGCCCTTCGAGGTCGCAGGCCGCAACGTGCATCCAGCGCGGTTCGGGGAGCGACGCGACCTCCTGCCAGGTGCCAGCCGAGGGAGAGGCCGCCACGCCGGAGAGCGAGACGCCGATCAAGATTGCGGCGGTGGTCGCGGCCACCTCTCGAAGGCTCGGCATGCGGGTCATCCGCGATCGGGCGGTGCGGGTACCGCAGGCGGCGCCGAGGTTGCCGTGTCGAGCACCTCGACCGATGCCGTGCCGCGGCGCTGGTACAGGCTCTCGTTCACGATGCCGCCCACCGCGTAGATGCGTCCCGCCGGGCCCACCGCCACGGCGTGGTGGAAGCGGCCATGGCGCAGCGGCGGCCCCTCGCTCCAGCGGTCGAGCCTCGGGTCATAGATGTAGACCGTGCGGCTTCCGATCGGCCGGCCGTAGGACACCGCGCCGCCCACCACGTAGATCTTTCCGTCCGCACCGAGCGCGGCGCCCATTGCGTGGCGGCCTTCGGGCATGGGCGAGCGCTCGCTCCAGGTATCCGTCGCCGGGTCGTAGACGGCGACAGCCCGCAGAGGCTTGTCTGCAGCCTCTAGCATCTCGCGGCCTGCGGCCTCGAACTCCTCGTCCGTCTCGAAGTCCTCGCTGCGGACCACCAACTCTCGATCGAACCCACCGAATACGTACAGCTTGCCATCCGGACCGAAAGCGCCCGCAGACTCCTGCCGCGGCCGCGGCATCGGACGGCGTTCCTGCCAGTCATTCTTCGCCGGATCGTAGACCTCCATGCTCGCCAGGAGCTCCCACGTCTCTCCCAGCTCACGCTCCCCGCGGTGGAGCGCATGACCGACCCCTCCGACGAGATAGATCCTGCCGTCCGGGGCCGTGGCGGTCACACCCGACATTCGGATCATTCGCGGCACTGGCGGAAGCCATCTCTTGGTGTCGTTGTCGGAGATGGGCAGGAACGCTTGGTCCCACACTTTTCTCTCGGGATCGAAGAACACTGGAGCTGCTTCTCCGAACCAGTAGATCTTCCCGTCCCGCCCCGCGGCGCCCGACGGCTTCTCGTAGCCCAGCCGGCCGTCGTATTCCCGCCAATCGATCCACTCCCGGATCGGGGGGGACTTGATGTCGCCAGCGCGGCGCACGCGGCGCGTATTGCGATGGAGCGCACGGTAGGCCTTCACCCCAGGCCCGCGGCTCCACACGTTCTTCTCGGGATCAAAGATGTCGAGCGCGCGGTCTCCGATCCCGTACTTGCGGCCACCGGGTACGGGTGCCGTGTAACCGCCATAGGCATACACACGCCCCTCCAGGTCGCAGGCGGCCACGTGCATCCAGCGCGGCTCGGGCAGGGGTGCGACCTCGCGCCAGCTCGCCGCTGAGACCGATGGAGCTGCGGTACCGAGCGCCAGCATGACCATCGATACGAATCGGAGACGCATTCCCGGGACGATCCTCCTCAGGGCGCGGAGGGCGCGATCGTGAAGCTCCGATCGGGTGGCTCGAGCGGCACCTTGAGGCCAACCGAGCCCCTCGGGACGATCCCCGCCGAGCCCGTTGCCGGAGACGACCGCGAAGCTCTCTCCCTCGCTGCTCGTGTCCGGGTCCCCTCCTCGTCCTCCACTCCAATGCGTAGGACCACGCACGATCGACCAGGGACATCACCATTGCCCTCGCGCTTCCCGACCATTCAGCGGGTCCGGCGAGCGCGGCGCCCGACTTCGGCGCGGGGCCGCCGCCGGCGGCCGGCGTGGGCTGCGGTAGGATCCGCGCGCCCGAGGAGGAGCGATGGCGGAAGGGGATCCCGTCGACGTGCTGATCGTCGGCGCCGGCGCGGCCGGCGCGGCCTTCGCGTGGAGCCTGGCCGGGACGCGCATGGACATCCTGTGCCTCGAGCAGGGCGACTGGATGAACCCGGCCGCGTACCCGGCCACGGGCATGGACTGGGAGATCCGCGGACAGGGGGACTTCGCGCTCTCCCCGAACGTCCGCCGGCGCGCCGCGGACTATCCCGTCAACGACGCCGCCTCGCCGATCTCGATCTCGAACTTCAACGCCGTGGGCGGCGGCACGATCCTCTACGCCGGCCACTTCCCGCGCATGAAGCCGAGCGATTTCCGCACCCGCTCGCTCGACGGCGTCGGCGACGACTGGCCGATCGACTACGACACCCTCGCGCCCTACTGGGCCGAGAACGACCGCATGATGGGCGTCGCGGGCCTGGCCGGCGATCCGGCCTATCCGCCCAAGGAGGTGCCGCTCCCGCCGGTGCCCCTGGGCCGCACCGGCGAGGCGATCGCCCGCGGCTTCGACGCGCTCGGCTGGCACTGGTGGCCCTCCGACAGCGCGATCGCCACGCGCGCCTACGAGGGCCGCGCGCCCTGCCTCAACCTGGGCACCTGCCTGACCGGATGCGCGCAGGGTGCCAAGGCCAGCACGGATCTCACCTACTGGCCGGCCGCGATCCGCCGCGGCGTCCGCCTCCAGACGCGCGCCCGCGTGCGCGAGATCCTCCTGCGCGAGGACGGCATGGCGGACGGCGTCGTCTACTACGACGCCGACGGCGTCGAGCGCCGCCAGCGCGCCGAGATCGTGGTGCTCGCGTGCAACGGCGTCGGCACGCCGCGGCTCCTCCTGAACTCGACCTCGAAGCGCTTCCCGGACGGGCTCGCGAACCGCAGCGGGCTGGTCGGTCGCAATCTCATGTTCCATCCCTACGCGATGGTGCTCGGCGTCTTCGACGAGAACCTCGACAGCTCGCGCGGCCCCACCGGCTGTGGCCTGTGGAGCCACGAGTTCTACGAGACCGACCGCGCGCGCGGCTTCGTGCGCGGCTTCAGCTTCGAGCTGATGCGCGGCCTCGGTCCGCTGTCGACGGCGCTCTGGGGGTTCGGGAAGGGCCTGGTGCCCTGGGGCGAAGGCCACCACCGCGCGCAGGCGGAGCTGCTCGACCACACGGCCGGCCTCCTCGCGATCTGCGAGGACCTGCCCGAGCCCCACAACCGCGTGACCCTCGATCCCGAGCTCCGCGACGCGCACGGGATCCCGGCACCCCGGATCGAGTACCAGCTCAGCGAGAACAGCCGCCGCATGCTCGACTTCGGGGCGGCGCGCGCCTCCGAGGTGCTCCGCGCGGCGGGCGCGCGGCGCACCTTCGTCGAGGCGCCGCTCGGGGTGGCGGGCTGGCACCTGATGGGCACCGCGCGGATGGGTACCGACCCGGAGCGCTCGGTCGTGAACGAGTGGGGCCGCGCGCACGACGTGCGCAATCTCTTCGTGATCGACGGCAGCATCTTCGTCACCGCCGGCGCCGTGAACCCGACCTGCACGATCCAGGGCCTCGCGCTCCACGTCGCGGACCGGATCCAGAAGAACCTCGGCAACCTCTTCGACTGAGGAGACCTGCGCGATGACCGTGGACGAAAGCGGGCTCGACGCCGCGGCCGAGGCGGCCCTCCCGGGCCTGCTCGACGAGCTCCTGCCGGCGCGCCCCGACGGCACGCTCCCCGGGGCGGGCGCGCTCGGGCTGGCGGACGAGCTGCTGCGTGCACTGCGCGAGAAGCCCGAGCTGCGGCCCGCGATCGCGCCCGGCCTCGCGGCGCTCGCCGCGAGCCTGCGCGCGCGGGCTGCGGCGACCCTCGGCGCGCTTCCGCCCGCCGAGCGGCGTGCCGTGCTCGACGAGCTGGCCGCCCGTGCGCCCGCCTGCCTGCCCACGCTCGCCTTCCTCGGCTTCGCCGCCTACTACCAGGATCCACGCGTGCTCGTAGCGCTCGGCCGCGAGGCCCGGCCGCCTTTCCCGCAGGGCTTCGAGCTGCCCCCCTTCGACGCGGCGCTGCTCGCGAAGGTGCGCGGGCGCCCGCCCTTCCATCGCGCCGGCTGAGCCGCTTCGGGTAGCTTCCGGCCGCCGCCGCCATCCCGCGGCCCGGAGGGAACCATGCAATCCACCGTCGCGATCCTCGCCGTCGCCGGCTCGCTCGTGCTCGCGGCGGGCTGCACGAGCCTGAGCGACAGCTCGACCAGCATCGGGCGCTCGAGCAACGCGCTCTCCGACTCGATCGCACACTCCTCCGAGAGCTCCTCGCGTTCGAGCGGTGAGCGGCAGGCCGCCTTCCGCCGCGACGTGCGCAGCTACGCCGCGAGCTTCGCCAGCGACGGCACCGACGTAGCAGTGCTCGAGCGCGATCTCGGCGCGCTCGCGCGCAGCCACGGAATGCTCGATTGGGAGCGCGACGACGGCACCTGGCTCGAGCTGGGCAAGGGCTTCGCACAGGCTGGCCTCGACGAGCGGCGCTTCAGCGAGTGGTCCGGCCAGCTCGCGCCGCAGGATGCGCGCCGGCGCGCGCTCCTCGAGCAGGGCTTCGGATCCCACAGCACGCGTTGATGCCGATGCGGCGGGTCGCCCTCGCGCTCGCGGCGGTCCTGGCGCTGTCCGCCCCGGGTCGATCGCGTGCCGCCGCGCTCGACTACCTGTACGTCGAGGCGAATACCGGCGGGTCGAGCGGCGGCCACGTGGCGCTGCGTCTGGGCGAGCGGGTCTTCGACTTCCAGCACGGCGAGGGCGACACCCTACGGCTGCGCCGGAGCGACTGGGCGGAGTTCCGCTACCGCACGGCGGTGCGCGGCAACCGCACGATCCACGCCGCCCGCGTCGAGCTCGAGCCCGCGGACCTCGATCTCGTCCGGCGCGGCTTCGATGCGCGCTTCTTCGCCTGGGATCGTCACTTCGAGGTGTGGGATGCGCTGCGGGCCGACCGCGAGCTCCTGGAGGCGCTGCGGGCGCGCCGCGCGGGCAGGGCCGAGGCCGCGCTGCCGCCGATCGAGGGAACGGGCCTGTTCGCCGGGCAGGCAGGCGCGGGCGAGTCGGCATCGACGCGCGCCCTGCGCGAGCGCATCGCGAGGCGCTACGGCCCGGGCTACCTGGCCGTGCGCCTGCACGCGCTCGAGACGCGCCTCGCTGCGCTCGCACCCGCTCCCGGGCCCGCACCGCCTCCGCTCGTCGACCCCGAGCGCCTGCCGGCCCGGGAGTACGGCTTCGCGGAGCGCCGGCGCGACCTGGTCCAGTGGATCGCGGGGCTGCGCGCGCTCGCGCGCGCCGCGCCGCTGCGTGATGGCGTGCTGCGCGACGAGGGTGCCGGCGCGCCGGTGCTCGATGCGGCCGAGAGGGCCGGCCTCGTCGCCTGGGCCCGGCGGCTCGAAACCTCGCTCGTCGAGCTGGTGGCTTCGAAGCGCGTGGACGGTGGGCTCGCGCTCCTGGTCGGGATGGCGCGGCTCGACGCCGTGCGCCGCAGCCTGGCCGCCGGGCGCCTCGTCCTGCTCGACGATCTTCCGGCCGGCGCCGAGGCCCACGTGGCACGCGCGGGCGATCCCTACCTCGAGGAGCTGCGCGCGCACGCGGCGCTGCGGCTCGAGCGGGCTCGCGCGCGGCTCGCGGCGCCCGAGCCGCTCGACGAGGTCGGTTACGACACCCTGGAGGAGGCCGGCAACGCCTGGCTCGAGCTCGACGCCGCGCTGACCCGCGGCCGGCCGCTCCGACTCCACGAGGGCGAGCGGATCCCGGCCCCGGCGGCCGTGCTCGAAGGGCTCGCGGAGCCACGGGTCGGAAGCGCCTCGCTGCGTCGCGCCGTGGCCACCGCCCGCGCGCGCGAGCGTGCCTACGGGGCCGCGCTGCGCGAAGCCTTCGCCTACCACCTCGTGACGCGCAACTGCGTGACGGAGCTCTTCGCGACGCTCGCCCGCGCGGGCGGCCCCGCTGCGCCGCCGGGCGCGCTGCGCTTCGTGCCCTTCGTCTCCTTCGACGCGGTGCTCGGGAGCTGGCCCGTCGCCGCGCAGTGGGAGGCGCCGGCCTACCGGCGCGCCCGGCTCGCGGCGCTCTACGCCGCCGAGAACGATCTGCGCGTCCGGCTACGCGAGTCCAACACGCTCACCTCCACCCTGTACCGGCGCGATCGCGACGACGGGTTCTTCCTCTTCTTCAGCGACGACGCCCCGTGGCTGCGGCCGCTGCTCGGCGCGGCCAACCTCGCCGGCGCGCTCGGCTGGTCCGCACTCGGCATCGTGCGGCTGCCCTTCGATCGCGGCGCCATGCTCCGCCAGGGCCTCGAGAGCGCGGTCTACAGCCTTCCCGAGCTTGGGTTCGTGAGCCTCCGCAAGGGCAGGATGCGCTACGGGCCGCTCCCCCGGGTGGTCGGCGCGCCGACGTTCTCGCAGGCGGAGACGGCCGCCGCTTTCGCCGGGCCGCGCGCTGCGGCAAGCTCGCCACCGTGACGCTCCGGGTCCTGGCTGCCCTTGCCGTATCGCTGCTCGCCGCCGCGGTCACCGCCGCCGCCGACCAGCCGCCGCCGGCGTCGCCGCTCGCCGCCTCCGGCAAGGCGCTCTACGTCCGACACTGCGCCGTGTGTCATGGCCGCTCCGCCACCGGCGACGGCCCCTTCCGTGGCGTGCTCACGGTCCCTCCCACGAACCTCACTCGCATCGCCGCTCGCCGCGGCGGCACCTTCCCGCGCGACGAGATCGCCGCCTACGTCGACGGCCGCTTCGTGCCGGAGGCGCACGGCACCCGCGAGATGCCGGTCTGGGGCCGCTGGCTCGGCCAGCCGATCGCTCCCGGCGTCGAGCCCGACGAGATGACGCGCGGCGAGATCCTCGCGATCCTGACCTACCTGGAGACGCTGCAGCGCTAGGGTCCCGCGTCGGACGTCCGCCGGCGAGGTCTCGAGCCGTCGCTGCCGCCGGGGTGTGCACCGAGATCGCGCCTGCGGGCCGCTCGCAGGGCGCACGGCAGAGCCACGGCCGTCGCCATGGGGAGGAAGCGCAACGCGGCGAGCGGCCCCGTAGCCGCGATCGAATGCAGGCGAACGCTGCACCAGCGATCCACCCGGGCGCCGCGCCTTCCCTCCTGGCCGCAGCGCGGTATGGTCGGTGCGACAGGAGGGCAACCGATGCCGGGTACCCATCGCGGAACCTGCTTCTGCAAGGCCGTCGAGATCGAAGCGAGTGGCGCCCCTGCCGTGATGGTGTTCTGCCACTGCGAGTCCTGCCGCACCTGGCTCAGCGCGCCGGTGCACGGCGCCACCCTGTGGCCGAGCGCGAACGTGAAGCTGCTGCGCGGGGAGCTCGGCACCTTCAAGAAGACCGAGGCGAGCCACCGCCAGCACTGCACCCGCTGTGGCGGGCGCGTCCTGGTCCTGCACCCGGCGATCGGCATGACCGACGTGCCCTCGGTCGTGCTGCCGGGCGTCGCCTTCCATCCGACCATGCACGTCCACTACGGCGAGAAGGTCGTCGCGATGCGCGACGGGCTGCCGAAGTTCCGGGACTTCCCGAAGGAGTTCGGTGGCTCGGGCGAGATGCTGCCCGAATAGCGGGAGCGCCCTCTGCTGCCCGGGCCCCGAGGAGTACCGGCCTGCGATGCACCCGCACCACCAGGCCGCCGTCGAACACGTGACGGAGCTCCTGCGCGCCGAGCCGGAGGTGCACGCGCTGCTCCTCGGCGGCTCGATCGCCCACGGCTTCGAGCGGCCCGACTCCGACGTCGATCTCCTGATCGTGGTCTCGGACGCGGAGCACGCGGCGCGCGAGCGCGAGGGCCGCGTGCACTACTGGACCGACGAGGGCTGCGGCTGGTCCGGCGGCTACGCCGAGGGCAAGTACGTCTCGCTGGCCTTCCTCGATCAGGTGGCGCAGCGCGGGAGCGAGCCCGCGCGCTTCGCCTTCCAGGACGCACGGGTGCTCTTCTCGCGGGTGGGCGATCTCGGGGAGCGCCTCGCCGCCATCACGCGCTATCCGGTCGAGGAGAAGGTTGCGCGCATTCGCCGCTTCCGCGCGCAGTTCGAGGCGTGGCACTGGTACGCACACGAAGCTCTGAAGCAGGGCGACCGCTACCTCCTGGGCGCCGCCGTCGCCCGCACGCTGCTCTTCGCGGCGCGCATGTTGCTCGCGCACAACGAACGGCTCTACCCGTACCACAAGTGGGTGATGCGGGTGCTCGGATCCGTACCCGATCGGCCGGGCGACCTCTTCGAGCGGATCGCCGCCGTGCACGTCGAGCCCTCGCAGGCGAGCCTTCTCGGCCTCTGGGCGTGCATCACGAACTTCCGCGTCTGGGAGGGATCCGACACGCCCTGGAACGTCCAGTTCATGCGCGACAGCGAGCTCGGCTGGCTGGAAGGCCCGGTTTCCGTCGAGGACCTGTAGGCGATCCCGGCTCGTCGCGCGCAGGGCACGGGGTCCGAGCGGCTAGCGCGGAATCCGGAGCGCCTTCGGGAGCTGGCCCTGCAGGTAGCCGGCCTCCTCGGAGCGCTTCGCGATGCGCCAGCCGCCATCGGTCCAGACCAGCTCGTCGACGTAGGTGGCGCCGACCGTGAAGTCGTGGAGCGAGCCGTCCGCGTTCGCGAAGAACATCGGGTTCAGGACCCGCGTGCGGGCACGCGCGCGGTCGCCGTCGAGCTCGACCTCCGAGTTGGTCACGTAGTGGACGGTGATCGGAAAGGGCGCGAGCGCCTTCGCGAGCCACGCGCGCACCTCGGGGTAGGAGCCCGCGACCCCGCCGGTCGCCGTGTAGTCGACCTTCGCGTCGGGCAGGAAGCAGGTGTCGAGGAGCGTCCAGTCCCGCGTGTCGATCGCCCGCGTGTAGCGGACCAGCAGGTCCTGGATCGCGAGGCGATCGGAGAGCTCGCGGATCGAGAGGTCGCGCTGCGCCATCGCAGGCTCCTGGCTTCACGCCTTCACCAGCAACGACGAGCCGTGCCCGAACAGGCCCTGGTTGACGGCAAGCCCGACCCGAGCGCCCTCGACCTGCCGGCCTTGCGCCTGGCCACGCACCTGCCAGGCCAGCTCGCACACCTGCGCGATCGCCTGCGCCGGCACCGCCTCGCCGAAGCTCGCGAGGCCGCCGCTCGGGTTCACGGGGATGCGGCCGCCGAGCGCCGTCGAACCGTCGCGCACGAGCGCCTCGGCGCCGCCCGGCTTGCACAGGCCGACGTTCTCGTACCAGTCGAGCTCGAGCGCGGTCGAGAGGTCGTAGACCTCGGCGAGGTCGAGGTCCTCGGGGCCGAGGCCCGCCTGCTCGTAGGCGCCGCGTGCGATCGAGTCGCGGAACGGCACGTCGGGAGCCGCCACGCCCACGGCCGAGTCGGTCGCGAAGTTCGGCATCTCGATCACCGTGTTGGGATAGCGCGGCGTGACGGTCGAGACGCCGGCGATCGTGACCGGCCGGGTCGTGTGGCGGCGCGCGAAGGCGAGGCTCGTGAGCACGAGCGCGGCGCCGCCGTCGCTGGTGGCGCAGATGTCGAGCAGGCGCAGCGGGTCCGACACGACCGGCGAGGCCATCACCTCCTCGATCGTCACCTCCTTGCGGTAGCGCGCATTCGGGTTGCCGAGCCCGTGGCGGGCGTTCTTCACCTTGACGCGCGCGAAGTCCTCACGCGTCGCGCCGTAGAGTGCCATCCGCCGGCGCGCGTAGAGGCCGAAGTAGACCGGGTTCGTGGCGCCGAGCAGGCGGAAGCGCAGCCAGTCGGGGTCCTGCTGGCGCTCGCCCCCGGTCGGCGCGAAGAAGCCCTTCGGCGTGGTGTCGGCGCCGACGACCAGCGCCACGTCGCACAGGCCGGCCAGGATGCGTGCGCGCGCCACGTCGATCGCCTGCGCGCCGGTGGCGCAGGCGCCGTAGGTGCTCGCGACCTGCGCGCCGGACCAGCCGAGCGCCTGCGCGATGCTGGCTCCTGCGACGTAGCCCGGGTAGCCGTTGCGCATCGTGTCGCCGCCGGCCACGAACTGCACGTCGGTCCAGGCGAGGCCGGCGTCCGCCAGCGCGGCGCGCGCGGCGTGCACGCCGTACTCGACGAAGTTCCGCCCCCACTTGCCCCACGGATGCATCCCGACGCCCAGGACCGCGACTTCGTGCCGACTCATGCCACGGGCCTCCACTTCCAGACGAGGTGCTGCGCCTCGGCATCCTCGAAGAGCGGCTCGACCACGAGCTCCATCTCCCGGCCGACCTCGAGCTGGTCGGCGCCGACGCCGCGCACCACCTGGCCGAGCACCACCATCTTCTCGCGCTCGAGCTCGACCGCGGCGATCGCGTAGGGCTCGAAGGGATCGCCGGCCGGGTAGGGCGGCGGCGGCGCATAGCGGTTGTCGGTGAACGACCAGAGCCGCCCGCGCCGCGAGAGCGGGGCCTCCTCGAGCCGCGAGGACCCGCAGCGGGGATTGCGACAGGCGAAGCTCTCCTTCGGAAAGAACCAGGCGCCGCAGTCGCGGCAGTGGCTGCCGAGCAGGGCCGGGGCGTCCTGGTCCTCGGTGAGCCAGCCCGCAAGCGCGGGCTTGCGGGGCTTCGATCCGGCGGATTCGGGTGTGGGCAAGGGGATCTCCGCGAGCAGGAGGACGGGAGGCCGGAGTGTCCCGCTCGCTCGGGCGCGTCGCCAGCCCGGGACGGATGGGTCCGGCGGTTGGCGCGGCCGGCGGCCCTCCCGAACACTTCGCGTCGTGGACCCCTCGCGCCGCAAGCAGCCGCCCGCCGAGCCGGCCCGTCGCCGCGGGCGGCCCCCGATTCCGCCCGAGCAGCAGCGCCAGCGCCTGCTCGAGGCCGCGCGCGCGGAGCTGCGCCGCAGCGACTTCGGCAGCGTGCGCGTCTCCGACGTGGTGCGTGCCGCCGGCATGTCGTCGCGATCCTTCTACGACCACTTCCAGTCCAAGGAGGACCTGCTGCTCGCGCTGATCCACGAGACCGGCCGCGACATCCTCGTCGAGCTCGAGCGGGTGTTCGCCTGCGAGCAGGACCCGGTCGCGCGGGTGGAGCGGGGGCTCGGCGCGTATCTGGCGGCCTTTGCGGGGACGCCACTCGACCTCGAGAAGCTCGGCGAGAGCGCGAGCGGTCGCGTGCAGAAGCTGCTCCGCCACTACGTGCGTGAGGTCTCGGTGCGCGTCGAGCGCGAGCTCGACCGCGAGTGGCGCGAGGGCGTGATCCCCCGCGAGCCCGATCCCCTCGTGATCGAGGTGCTGCTGCTCGGGCTGCTCGGCCTCGCCTCGCGCTACGTCGCCGAGGGGCGTGCGGACGAGCTGGCCTCGCTCCAGCCGCGGCTCAGCGCCTTCCTGCGCCGGGTGTGGGCCTGATCGCCGCGTGCTCTGTGCCGCCCCTGTCGTGAAAACCACGCGCGCAGGAGCCGGCAGAACGCTTCCGTTCCAATTCTCCAACCCCTTGGCCGTCCGCAGGAATCCTCGTTCCGAAGGATTTTGCAAAAGAAAATCTTCCATTTGCCGGCGGATTCGCAGTAGAAGGGCCGGCGGGGAAGCCTTTCGACCCTTCGGAGGACAACGTAGATGCGACGCGTGCGCCCCTTGTACGGTTTCGCCGCCCTGCTGGCCTTCATCGGGCTCGGCTCGGGCTGCGGTGACGTCTCGATTCCCGTCGATCTCGCGCTCGAGCAGCCGAGCGAGCTGTCGCTCGTGTTGCCGGAAGGTCCGGCGAGCACCTCGCTCGTCGGCGGCGTCGAGACCACGATCGTGGCCGATCTCGGGTTGCTCCGGCTGCTCGGCGCGATGGTGGGCCAGGCGCTCCCGGCCGACATCCAGATCGACGACGTCCTGATCGCCGGTACGGCCATCCCGGTCTTCGGGGGGCTGGTCAACACCGGGACCGTCTGCGTCTTCCAGGATCCGGCAGTGCCCAGCTCGGGCTCCGCGGCCTTCAACCTGCTGCTCGGGACGGCGGCCTTCGAGATGTCGCTGAACACCCGGCTCGGCCTCACGGACCCGACCTTCAACGCCATGCTCGGCGGCCCGCAGGCCTTCACCCAGGAGATCGCGGCCGTCGTCCCGATCAGCCTGAGCGACATGCTCGCGATCATGGGCGGCACCGGTGGGGGCCTCGCCATCAGCCAGGACGTCGATGCGACCTTCGGGCCCGTACCGGTGCTCGGGACGGTCCACGTGACGGGCACGCTGACCCTGGCCAGCACCGACACGCCGCCGGTCGACCCGCTGCTGGACGACTGCGTCGCCTACATCGCGGGTCTTCCCTAGGCGCCACGGACGCCGGCGATGAGGGTCTCCCGCTGGGTCGCGCTGTGCGCGGCGCTGGCCCTGCCGCACGCCGCCGCCGGGCAGAACGCTCCCGCCTTCTACGGGCTGGGCGATCTGCCCGGCGGCAGCGCCGGGAGCACGGCCACCGCGGTCTCGACCGACGCCACGACCGTCGTGGGGTACGCGGAAGGAGCCACGGGCACCCAGGCGGTGCGTTGGACGGAGGCGGGCGGCCTCCAGGGCCTCGGACAGCCGGCCGCCGACGTTCCCTTCAGCCGGGCGAACGGCGTGTCGGCGAACGGCGCCGTGATCGCCGGCACTGCCACCACGAACAACGGCGGCCGTGCGTTCCGCTGGACCGAGGCGGGCGGCTTCCAGACGCTCGGCGTCTTCTTCTGCTCGCTCTGCAGCGGCGCCGCCACCGGCGAGGGGATCTCCGGCAACGGCCTCGTGGTGGTCGGGTCGGGGCTCGAGGTGCCGCTCTTCGGCTCGGCGCGCGTCAACGCCGCGCGCTGGGCCGGCGGGGGCACCGGGATCAGCGATCTCGGGGATCTGCCGGGTGGTGGCCAGGCCGGGATGGCGCAGGACGCCACGACGAGCGGCTCGGTGATCGTCGGCGACACCGACGCCACGGCGGGCCCGACCGGCTTCTACTGGAACGGCTCGATGCACGGCCTGCCGGGCGTCCCCGGCGCGGCCTATCGCACGAGCGCGCTCGCGATCTCCGACGACGCCACGACGATCGTGGGCGAGGCCAACACCGCTCCCGGGAGCACGAGCGCTCCGGAGCCGGTGCGCTGGACGGGGGGCAGCTACGGCGTGATCCAGCTCCTCGGCGCGTTGCCGGGCCAGACGAGCGCGCGCGGCCAGGCGCTCGACGTCACGCCCGACGGCAGCCTGGTCGTCGGCACCACGAGGAACCTCGCAGGCGAGGACGTCGCCTTCCTGTGGGATGCCACGAACGGCATGCGCTCGCTCGCGCAGGTGCTGGCGGACGAGTACGGCCTCGAGCTCGGCGGCTGGCAGCTCCACGAGGCGACCGGCATCTCCGGCGTGAATGCCTTCGGTGAGTTCACCGTGGTCGGCGCGGGGACCAACCCGGCGGGCGACCCCGAAGGCTTCGTTGCGATCCTCTCGCCCACGGACTGCAACGACGGCGTCGACGGCGACGGAGACCTGCTCGTCGACTACCCCGCCGATCCGGAGTGCACCGCGCCCGGGGATCGCTCCGAGGAGGCCGACTGCGCCGACGGTCTCGACAACGACGGCGACGGGCCGGTCGACTTCCCCTCCGACCCCGACTGTACGAGCGCCGCCGACCTGAGCGAGCTCGCCGACTGTGGCAACGGCATCGACGACGACGGCGACGGCCTCCTCGACCACCCGGCCGATCCGGGCTGCAAGACCTCCGCGTCCCAGAGCGAGGTGCCTGCCTGCAACGACGGCACCGACAACGACTCGGACCTCGCGATCGATCTCGCGGACGCCGGCTGCCTCGCGGCGAGCGACACGAGCGAAGGCCTCGACTGCGGCGACGGCGCCGACAACGACCGCGACGGGCTCGTCGACTTCCCCGCCGACCCCGACTGCACGAGCGCGAGCGACGCGTCCGAGGATCCCGCCTGCTTCGACTTCGTCGACAACGACGGCGACGGCCGCACCGACTACCCCGCCGCCTACCCGCGCTGCCGCAGCAGCGCCGACGTGGCCGAGGCCCCCGAGTGCAGCGACGGCGTGGACAACGACGGCGACCTCGCGGCCGACTTCCCGGCCGACGCGCAGTGCCCCGGCGCGCTCTACAGCGTCGAAGCGCCCGCGCAGCTCGCCGTGGGCGACCTCCTGGTGGCGGACCGCGCGCAGGCCCGGCTCTACGCGATCGACCCGGTGAGCGGCGCCGAGCAGGTGCTCTCCGAGGGCGCGCAGCTCGTCCAGCCCGAAGGGCTCACGCAGCGGCCGGACGGCAGGCTCGTGCTGTCGAGCCCGGCGGGCCTCTTCGAGGTGGCGCTCGCGACCGGCGCGCAGTCGCGCCGCAGCAGCGGCGGCTTCGTCTCCGGCGGCGGACTGCCGCTCGTGGCCACCTCGACCGGCGACCTGCTCGCGCTCGATCTGGCGGGCATCCATCGCGTCACCTGGAACCCGAACGGCACGGGCACCACGACGACGCCGCTCACAGTGCCCGTGGGCGGCAACCCCGGCCAGCTCCACATCTTCCTCGGCTACTCGCTCGTGCTCGAGGACGACGACACCGCCTACACGATCGGCGTCGGGCTGCTCGGCGACGGCGTCTTCCGCGCCGAGCTGGCCCCGCCGCCGAGCGTTGCGAAGGTGACCCCCGGCTACCTCACCCACTTCTGGCGCGACCTCGCCCGCGAGTCGGCGAGCAGCCTGCTCGCGGTCGGGACCCACTACACCCTCGGCGAAGGCGTCTTCCGCATCGACGTGCCGAGCGGGGCGGTGACGGCGCTCTCCACCGGTGCGGCCTGGATCCGGCCCGAGAGCGTCGCGGTCGGCGCCGGGGGCGCGGTCTACGTCGCCGACTCCGGCACCTGCGACGCGGAGGGTGCGTGCAGCGGCGGCCTCGTCGCCCAGGTCGACCCGGGCACCGGCGCGCGCACGGTGGTGCGCAGCGGGATCTTCGGCGGGACGCTCCAGCTCCGCGTGGTGAGCACGCTGCCGGTCGCCTGCGCGGACGGGATCGACAGCGACGGCGACGGGCTCGTGGATCTCGCCGACCCGGGCTGCAAGAACGCCGCCGCGACCCGCGAGAATCCGTCCTGCGACAACGATCTCGACGACGACGGCGACGGGAAGATCGACTGGGACGGCGGCGCCGGCGGCGCCGTGCCCGACCCGAACTGCGCCAAGGCCTGGCACGACGTCGGCGAGAAGGGGAGCTGTGGCCTGGGCGCCGAGCTCGCCCTCCTCCTCCCGCTGCTCGCGAGGCTTCGGAGGCGGCGCTGATCCGGCTCCTGCTGGCGGCTCTCTACGCGCTCGTCGGAACGACGCTCGCCTACCTCCTGCTCGGCGCCGTGCTCGGCGTGGCGGGGGGCTGGTCGCGCCCCGTCGCGCTCGATCAGGCGGTCGGCCTCGCCGTGCACGCCGCGGTCGTGTTCGCGCGCGGCGTCCTCCCGGCGCTGATCGCGACCGGCGCGGCCTGCCGGCTCTGGCGACGCCGGCGCGGGACCGAGGCCACCGCCTGGGGAACGCTCGCCCTCGCCGCCGTCCTCTCGGCCTGCTTCGCGCTGCCGATCCTCACGGTCCCGCTCGGGGGATGGCCGCGCCTCGAGGTGCGCGGCACGGCCGACGCCGCGGCGACGGTGGCGCTGCTCGCCGCCGCGGCGGCCGGCGCCGAGCTCCTTGCCCGGCGGTGGCCGCGACCCGGACGGCCGCTCGGCTAGCGCCCGCGCTCCGCGACGGCGAAGGCGGGGCGCCCGCGGTGCCGCGGCGGCCGCCCGCGGCCCCTCGCGGGGGCGGGCGCGCTCCCGGCGGCGCGGCCCGCACAGGGGTGCTCGTGGCGTACCGGGATCGCCTGCCGCATCAGCCGCTCGATGCGCGCGAGCTGGGGCCGCTCGTCGGCGTCGCAGAGCGTGTAGGCGACACCAGAGGCGGACGCCCGCCCGGTGCGGCCGATCCGGTGCACGTAGCTCTCCGAGTCGTCGGGCAGCTCGAAGTTGATGACGTGGGAGATGCCGTCCACGTCGATGCCGCGGGCGGCCAGGTCCGTGGCCACCAGCACCCGCGTCGTCCCGCGCCGGAAGCTCTCGAGCGCGCGCTCGCGCTGGGCCTGGGAGCGGTTGCCGTGGATCGCGTGCACCGGCTCGCCGGCGCTCAGGTGCTTCGCGATCCGGTCCGCGCCCCGCTTGGTGCGGGTGAAGACCAGCGCGCGGGTCACCGCGGGATCGGCGAGCAGGTGGGCCAGCAGCTCGCGCTTGTCGGGCTTCGCGACGAAGAAGACGGCCTGCTCGACGCGCTCGGCCGGGGTCGCCACCGGAGCGACCCGGATCTCGGCCGGATCGCGCTGCAGCGAGCCGGCGAGGCGGCGGACCTCGTCGGGCATGGTCGCCGAGAAGAGCAGGGTCTGGCGCGCGCGGGGGGTCGTGGCGAGGATGCGGCGCACCGCGGGCCAGAAGCCCTGGTCGAGCATGCGATCGGCCTCGTCGAGCACGACCACCTCGACCCGGCGCAGGTCGACCTCGCGATCTCCGGCGAGATCCTCGAGGCGGCCGGGAGTCGCCACCAGCACGTCGGCCCCGCGCCGCAGCGCGCGCCGCTGGGGGGCGTCCGAGACGCCTCCATACACGACCGCATGGCGGATGCCGAGGCGGTCGCCGAAGGCGGCGAAGGCGTCGCCGATCTGGGTCGCCAGCTCGCGGGTCGGCGAGAGCACGAGGGCGCGGATCGGGCGTGCGCCCGCACCGGGGAGGGCGGCCGCCAGCCGCTGCACGATCGGCAGGGCGAAGGCCGCCGTCTTGCCGGTGCCGGTCTGGGCGCAGCCGAGCACGTCGCGGCCGGCGAGCACCAGCGGGATCGCCTGCGCCTGGATGGCGGTCGGCGTGGTGTAGCCCGCGTCGCGCACCGCCGAGAGCAGCGCGGCGTCGAGGGAAAGGGATTCGAAACGGATCAAGGATGTCCTTCTTTCGAGAGCAGCCGTTCGAGGCTGCAGGGGTGGCTTGCGCGCCGGCCACCCGGCCGGCGCGTGCGGCACCCGGATCGCGGACCGGCGGCGCTCGAGGCGCCGGGTCCGTCGGCATTCCACGGAACGATCGACCGGAAGAGGGGCCCGAAGGGGGACCGGCAGGATGGGCCGGGTCGGGGCTCGAGGAGATCGGATCGGAGAAAGCCTTGCTGGGGCCGATCTGGCCTCGCCATCCTGGTGACGTGGTCACTGGGTGGCATGGCCCGTCGGCGAACCTTCGTCGCCGGCATCGGCTTGCGAGCGGCCGCACCTTAGCGGGTGGCCGCGCCCGGCGCTCGCGGCCCCCCGCGGCCCGCTTTCCGGAACGCTGCGTATCGTTTATCGTCCCGGCCTGGCTCCGCGGGAGGGTCGATGGACAAGCGCACCACCGCCGCCGCCGTCGTGGCCGAGCTGCGCGACGGGATGACGCTCGGGATCGGCGGCTGGGGCTCGCGGCGCAAGCCGATGGCGCTGGTGCGCGAGATCCTGCGCTCGCCGGTGAAGGACCTGACCGTCGTGTCCTACGGCGGCCCGGACGTGGGGCTCCTCTGCGCCGCCGGGAAGGTCCGCAAGCTCGTCTACGGCTTCGTCTCGCTCGACTCGATCCCGCTCGACCCGCACTTCCGGCGCGCCCGCGAGACCGGCGCCATCGAGGCCGTCGAGTTCGACGAGGGCATGTTCCAGCTCGGGCTCTACGCGGCCTCGATCCGGCTGCCCTTCCTGCCGACGCGCGCGGGGCTCGGCTCCGACGTGCTGCGCCTGCACCCGGAGCTGCGGACGGTGCGCTCGCCCTACGCGGACGGCGAGGAGCTCGTGGCGATGCCCGCGCTCCCGCTCGACGTCGCGATCGTGCACCAGAACCGCGCCGACGCCCGCGGCAACGCCCAGTACCTGGGCCCCGACCTCTACTTCGACGACCTCTTCCTGGGCGCGGCCCGCCGGCGCTTCGTCTCCTGCGAGCAGCTCGTCGAGACCGCCGATTTCGCGAAGTCCGGCTCCCTCCACACGCTGCGCATCCATCGCGGGCTCGTGGACGGCGTCGTCGAGACCCCCGGCGGCGCGCACTTCACCGAGTGCCCCCCCGACTACGGGCGCGACGAGGCCTTCCAGCGCGAGTACGCGGCCGCGGCGAAGGGCGAGGAGGCCTGGACCGCGTTCCGCGCGCGCTTCCTCGACCTCGCCGGCGAGGACGAGTACCGCGAGGCGCTGCGGGCCTGGAGGGGGAAGTGACGGCCGCCGCCGCGAGCCCGGGGCCCACGCGCGCCGAGGTCTGCGCCGTCGCGGTCGCCGAGTGCTTCCGCGGCGACGGCGAGATCCTGGCGTCCTGCTTCGGCACGATCCCGGCGATCGGCGCGCGGCTCGCGCGGCTCACCTTCGAGCCGGACCTGATGATGACCGACGGGATCGCGAGCCTGGCCGCCGACGTCGTTCCCGTGTCGGGTCCGGGCGCCAGCAGCGCGCCCGTCGCCGAAGGCTGGCTCCCGTTCCGCTCGGTCTTCGACCTGCTCTGGTCCGGGCGCCGGCACGTGATCATGATCGCGAGCCAGATCGACCGCTTCGGCAACCACAACTTCGCCTGCATCGGGCCGCACGCGAAGCCGAAGGCGCAGCTCCTCGGCATGCGCGGCGCGCCCGGCAACACGGTGAGCCACCCGACCAGCTACTGGGTGCCCGCGCAGACGCCCAAGGTGTTCGTCGAGACCGTGGACGTGGTGTCCGGGGTCGGCTACGACCGCGCGGCGGCCGCCGGCCCCTCGGCGCAGCGCTTCCACGAGATCCGCCGCGTCGTCTCGAACCTCGGCGTCTTCGACTTCGCGACGCCCGACCGCCGCATGCGGCTGGTCTCCCTGCACCCGGGCGTCTCGCTCGACGAGGTGCGCGCCGCCAGCGGCTTCGAGCTGGCCGTCGCCGACGAGCTCGCCGAGACGCGCGCGCCGAGCGCCGACGAGCTGCGCCTGATCCGCGAGCGGATCGACCCCGAGGGCCTGCGCGAGCGCGAAGTCCCGTCCTAGCCATGCACCCCGCCCTCCACACGCCGCTCTGCGACCTGCTCGGGATGCCGGTGCCGATCGTGCAGACCGGCATGGGCTGGGTGGCGACGCCGGAGCTGGTGGCCGCGGTCTGCAACGCGGGCGGCTTCGGTTTCCTGGCGGCGGCGACGATCCCGCCCGACGAGGTCGGCGACGCGATCGTGCGGACGCGCGCGCTCACCGACCGGCCCTTCGGCGTGAACTTCCTGATGGACGCACCGGGCGCCGACGTGATCGCCGAGGCGATCGTGCGCCACGGCGTGCGTGCGGCGGGCTACAACCGCGCGCCCGACGCGAAGCGGATCGCGCGGCTCAAGGAGGCCGGGGTCGCCTGCGTGCCCACCTGCGGGCACCCGAAGCACGCCGAGAAGGCCGAGAAGCTCGGTGCCGACGCGATCGTCGTGCAGGGCGGGGAGGGCGGCGGGCACACCGGGAGTGTCCCGACCTCGCTGCTGGTCTCGCAGACGGTCGATCGCGTGCGGGTGCCCGTGATCGCGGCGGGCGGCTTCCGCGACGGGCGCGGGCTGGTGGCGGCGCTCGCCTTCGGCGCGGCGGGCGTCGCGATGGGCACGCGCTTCCTGCTGACCGCCGAGAGCCCCGTGCCCGAGGCGACGAAGCGGCGCTACCTCGACGCCGCGGTGGACGACGTGATCGTGACCCGCGAGATCGACGGCCTGCCCCAGCGCGTGGTGCGCAACGAGCTGGTCCGGCGCCTCGAGGCGACCGGCCGCGTGGGCGGGCTCGCGCTCGCCCTGCGCAGCGCGCTCGCCCTGCGCCGCGAGACGGGCGCCTCGCTCCGCGAGCTCCTGGCCGCCGGCTTCGCCATGCGCCGGCACGAGCGGCTCACGCGCAGCCAGATGCTGATGGCCGCCAACGCGCCGATCCTGGCCCGCACCGCCATGAGCGACGGCGACCCCGTGCACGGCTACCTGCCGTCCGGCACCGTGGCCGGCGCGATCGACGACGTGCCCACCTGCGCGGAGCTGGTGGAGCGCATCGTGCGCGAGGCGGAACGGACGCTCGCCGCGCTCGCGGGCGGCTAGGAGGACTTCCGTGTCGATCGAGGTCCAGGTCGAGGACGGCATCGCCCTGCTGCTCCTGAACCACCCGCCGGTCAACGCCCTCGACTCGCGCGGCTGGGCGACGCTCGCCGAGACGGTGGCCGGGCTCGGCCGCGACGAGGCGGTCCGGGTGGTGGTGATCGCCGCCGAGGGGCGCGGCTTCTGCGCGGGCGTCGACGTGAAGGAGCTGGCGGCCGACGGCACGAAGATCGTCGCCGTGAACCGCGGCTGCTACGACGCCTTCGCCGCCATCTACGACTGCGCGGTGCCGGTGATCAGCGCGGTGCACGGCTTCTGCCTGGGCGGCGGGATCGGGATCGCGGGCGCCTCGGACGTGGTGATCGCCTCGGAGGACGCGAGCTTCGGGCTCCCCGAGATCGACCGCGGCGCGCTCGGCGCGGCCACCCACCTGATGCGCCTCTTCGGCATGCAGAAGACCCGGCGCATGCTCTACACCGGCGAGCCGATCCCGGCCGCCGAGGCCTACCGCTGCGGCGGGCTCGAGGCCGTGGTGCCGCGCGCCGGGCTGCGCGCGGCCGCCCGCGCGCTCGCGGCGAAGATCGCCGGCAAGAGCCCGAAGGCGATGCGGCTCGCCAAGTGGTCGCTGAACGGCATCGAGACCCTCGACATCAAGAAGAGCTACCGCTTCGAGCAGGGCTTCACGCTCGAGCTCTACACCTCGCCGGACTCGCAGGAGGCGCGCGACGCCTTCGTCGAGAAGCGCGAGGCGAAGTTCGAGCCCCCGCGCTGAGCCCCGGGGCCGGGGCCGGCCGCGCCGGCACGGCCGCGCCCGGGCCGTCGCGGGAGGGGCTCGCCCGCCCCGGCGCGCCGCGCGTCGGCGCCTGTGGCAGAATCGCCCCCTGCATGGACCCCCGCTGCCCTTCCCCCCGCCGGCTCCTGCTCCTCGCCGCCGCTCTCGGAGCGCTCCTTGCGCCGGCCCGGCCGGGCGCGGCGGCCTCGATCACGGACCCCGGCTTCGGGCCCTTCGCCTTCACCGGCGGCCCCTGGGAGCTCTCGGGGCTCGCCCGCGTCGCCGGCGACCAGTACCTGGCGGTCGGCGACACCGGGGCCCCGCTGGTTCCGCTCGCGATCGGCGTCGACCCGGCGACCGGCGCCGTGACCGGCGCCGCCGCGAGCCCGTCCGTCACGCTCGCGGGCGGCGTCGACCTCGAGGGCGTCGCCTGGGATCCCTCGACCGGGAGCGTCTACGCGAGCGACGAGGTCGGGCCCGCGATCCGCCGTCACGATCCGGTGTCGGGAGCCCTGCTCTCGTCGCTCGCGATCCCCCCGGTCTTCGCGGGGGTGCGCGCCAACCGCAGCTTCGAGTCGCTGGCGCGCGATCCCGCGTCCGGGGCGTTGTGGACCGCCAACGAGGACGCGCTGCTCTCCGACGGGCCCGTGACCTCGTTCGCCGCCGGCAGCGTCGTCCGCCTGCAGCGCTTCGACGCCGCCGGCCTTCCGGACGGGCAGTGGGCCTATTCCGCAGATCCCATCCCCGGCGCTGCGATCGGGGGCTACGAGACGAGCGGCGTCGTCGATCTCCTCGTGCTCCCGAGCGGGGAGCTCCTGGTGATGGAGCGCAGCCTGAGCTCGATCCTCTTCCAGGCGCGGATCTACCAGGTCGACTTCGCCGGCGCGTCCGACACGAGCGCGCTCGCCGCCCTCGCCGGCGCCTCCTTCGCGCCGGTGGCGAAGACGCTCCTCTGGGCCTCGGGCCCCACCGCCCAGGCCGCGAACTTCGAAGGCCTGGCGCTCGGCCCCCGCCTCGACGACGGGAGCTGGAGCCTGCTCCTCGCGGCCGACGACAACGGCTCGACGGCGCAGGCGCTCTACCCGCTGCGGGTGAGCTTCGTGCCGGAGCCGGGGGCCGGACCGCTGCTGGCCGCCGCCCTGGCCGCCCTGGCCCTCCGCCGCCGCGCCTGAACGGGGCCGGTCCTTCGGCCTCGTCGGTGGGCGTCGGCCTCCGGGCCCGGAGACGCCTGTTTACGATACGACCCGTATCGTTTATCGTTGGGCCCGATGGAGCTGGTCTACACCCCCGCCCAGCAGGCCTTCCGGGCCGAGGCGCGCGCCTGGCTCGAGGCCAACGTGCCGCCCGCGCCGCTCGGCAGCTTCGACACCGCCGAGGGCGCGGCCGAGCACCGCGCCTGGGAGAAGCGCCTGCACGCCGGGGGCTGGGCGATGGTGCCCTGGCCGGTCGAGTACGGCGGCCGCGGCGCGGACCTCCTCGAGTGGCTGATCTTCGAGGAGGAGTACTACCGGGCGGGCGCCCCGAAGCGGATCAACCAGAACGGGATCTTCCTGCTCGGCCCGACGATCATGGAGTTCGGCACGCCCGAGCAGAAGGCGCGCTTCCTGCCCCGGATCGCCTCCAGCGAGGACGTCTGGGCCCAGGGCTGGTCGGAGCCCAACGCGGGCTCCGACATGGCCGCGATCCAGGCGAGCGCGCGCCGCGACGGCGACCACTACGTCCTGCGCGGCCAGAAGACCTGGGCCTCGCGCGGCGCCTTCGCCGACTGGCTCTTCGGGATGTTCCGCACCGACCCGGCGAGCGAGCGCCACAAGGGCCTCTCCTTCCTGCTCGTGCCCCTCGACACCCCCGGCGTGACGGTGCGCCCGATCGCGCAGCTCGACGGCGAGACCGGCTTCGCCGAGGTGTTCTTCGACGACGCCCGCGTGCCGGTGGCGAACCGGCTGGCCGGCGAGGGCGAGGGCTGGAAGGTGGCGATGGCGACCGCCGGCTTCGAGCGCGGGCTCATGCTGCGCAGCCCCGCGCGCTTCCAGAGCACCGCGCGCCGGCTCGTCGAGCTGTGCCGCGCGAACCCCGCGACGGCCAGCGAGGCGCTGCGCGAGGAGGTCGTGCGCTGCTGGATGGACGCCGAGGCCTACACGCTCGAGACCTACCGCACGGTGTCGCGGCTGCTCGCGGGCGGGAAGATCGGCTTCGAGGCGAGCCTCAACAAGATCTTCTGGTCCGAGCTCGACGTGCGCATGCACGAGACCGCCCTGCGCCTGCTCGGCCATCGCGCGGACCTGCTCCCGGAGGCGCCCGCCGCCGCGGGCGTCGGGGACTGGCTCGACGGCTATCTCTTCTCGCTCTCGGGGCCGATCTACGCCGGCACCAACGAGATCCAGCGCAACCTGATCGCCGAGCGCATCCTCGGCCTGCCGCGGAGCGGCTGAGGTGCGCTTCGCCTTCAGCGACGACCAGCAGCTCCTGCAGGGCGCCGTCCGCGAGTTCCTGCGCAAGGAGTGCACGCCCGAGGTCGTGCGCGCGCTGTGGGCCGACGCGCGCGGCCACGCGCCCGGCCTCTGGGCCCAGCTCGCGGAGCTCGGCGTGCTGGGCGCTCTCGTCCCCGAGGCGCAGGGCGGCATGGGGCTCGACGAGCGCGACCTGGTCCTGCTCCTCGAGGAGGTGGGGCGCGCGGCGCTCCCCGGCCCGGTGGCGGCGTGCGCGGCGGTGGCGGCGCCGCTCGTGCGCGAGCTCGGCGGCGCGACGGCCGAGCGCTGGCTCGCGGCCCTCGGCGCGGGCCGCGCGATCGCGGTCGTCGGGCACCCCGCGAACCCCTTCGTGACCGACGCGCACCTGGCCGATCTGCTGCTCCTCGCGCGCGGCCCGGAGCTCCACGCCGTCGAGCGCGCGGCGGTGCGCCTCGTGCACCAGCCGGCGAGCGACCCGGGCCGGCGGCTCCACGGCGTCGAATGGGAGCCCGGCGCGGGAACGCGCGTGGCGTCGGGCGCGGAGGCCGAGCGCCTGCTCGCCGCCGCCTTCGACCGCGGCGCGCTGGCCGCCGCGGCGCAGGCGCTCGGCGCGGCGGACCGCATGCTCGAGCTCGCGGTCGCCTACGCGAGCCAGCGCGAGCAGTTCGGGCGCCCGATCGGCTCGTTCCAGGCCGTCCAGCACCAGCTCGCCGACGCCAAGGTGCGCGTCGAGTACGCGCGGCCGGTGGTCTACAAGGCGGCCTGGGCGGTCGCGACCGGCGCGGCGAGCCGCCCGGTCGACGTCTCGCACGCGAAGCTCGCGGCCGGCGAGGCCGCCGCGCTGGCGGCGCGCCGCTCGCTCCAGGCGCACGGCGCGATCGGCTACACGTGGGAGCAGGACCTGCACCTGTGGATGCGGCGCGCGTGGTCGCTCGCGCTCGAGTGGGGAGACCCCCCGCTCCACCTGGCGCGCGTGTCGGACTTCGTCCTGGCGGACGGCGCGCCGATCGGACCCGGCCGGACCTTCGAAGGAGGATCGTGATGGCGGAGGCGTACATCATCGACGCGGTGCGGACGCCGGTCGGCAAGCGCGGCGGCGGGCTCTCGCAGGTCCACTCCGCCGACCTCGGCGCGCACGTGCTCCGGGCCCTGATGGCCCGCACGGGCGTGGACCCCGGCGCCGTCGAGGACGTGGTCTTCGGCTGCTGCGACACGATCGGGCCCCAGTCGGGCGACATCGCGCGCACCTGCTGGCTCGCGGCCGGGCTGCCCGAGCACGTGCCCGGCGTCACGATCGACCGCCAGTGCGGCTCCTCGCAGCAGGCGCTGCACTTCGCCGCGCAGGGCGTGCTGAGCGGCACCGCCGACCTGATCGTGGCCGGCGGCGTGCAGAACATGAGCGCGATCCCGATCTCCTCGGCGATGACCCTCGCCCAGCCGCTCGGCTTCCCGGACCCCTTCTCGACCTCGCAGGGCTGGGTGGCCCGCTACGGCCCGGGTGAGGTGTCGCAGTTCAGCGGCGCCGAGAAGATCGCCGAGAAGTGGGGCATCACGCGCGAGGACATGGAGGCCTTCGCCCTCGAGAGCCACCAGCGCGCGATCCGCGCGACCGACGAGGGCCGTTTCGGGAACGAGATCGTCCCGCTCGGCGACGTGCGCGCCGACGAAGGCCCGCGCCGCGACACGAGCCTCGAGCGGATGGCGAAGCTCCAGCCGCTCTCGCCCGGCGGGCGGCTCACGGCCGCGGTGTCGAGCCAGATCTCGGACGGCGCCTCGGCGATGCTGGTGGCGAGCGAGCGCGCGCTGAAGACCCACGGCCTGCGCCCGCGGGCGCGCGTGCATCACATCAGCGTGCGCGCCGACGACCCCATCCTCATGCTGACCGCGCCGATCCCGGCGACCCGCTACGCCCTCGAGAAGACCGGCATGAAGATCAGCGACATGGACGCCATCGAGATCAACGAGGCCTTCGCGTCGGTGGTGCTCGCCTGGCAGAAGGAGCTCGATCCCGACATGGCGCGCGTGAACCCGAACGGCGGCGCGATCGCGCTCGGCCACCCGATCGGCGCGACCGGCACGCGCCTCATGGCGACCCTGCTGAACGAGCTCGAGCGCACCGGAGGCCGCTACGGCCTCCAGACCATGTGCGAGGGCGGCGGCCAGGCGAACGTCACGATCCTGGAGCGGCTCGGCTGATGGCGGGGATCTGCGACGGGCGCGTGGTGATCGTGACCGGTGCGGGGCGCGGCCTCGGGCGCGCCCACGCGCTCGCCTTCGCGCGCGCCGGCGCGCAGGTGGTGGTGAACGACCTCGGCGTCGAGAACGACGGGCGCGGCGGGGGCACGGGTCCGGCCGCGGAGGTGGTCGAGGAGATCCGGGCCGCCGGCGGCCAGGCGATCGCCGACGGTGCCGACGTCGCCGACTGGGAGCAGACCGGGCGGCTCGTGCGCGCCGCGCTCGACGCCTTCGGGCGCCTCGACGTGGTCGTGAACAACGCCGGCTTCGTGCGCGACCGGATGTTCGTCTCGTGCAGCGAGGAGGAGTGGGACGCGGTCCTGCGCGTGCACCTGAAGGGCCACTTCTGCCTCACGCGCCACGCCTGCGACCACTGGCGCGCCGAGTCGAAGGCGGGGCGGGCCGTGGACGCGCGGATCGTCAACACGAGCAGCGGCGCGGGGCTCCAGGGGAGCGTCGGGCAGAGCGCGTACGCGGCCGCCAAGGCGGGGATCGCGGCGCTCACCCTGATCCAGGCGGTGGAGCTCGCGCGCTACGGGATCACGGCGAACGCGATCGCGCCCTCGGCGCGTACGCGCATGACCGAGGGCGTCTTCGCCGACATGATGAAGAAGCCCGAGACGGGCTTCGACGCGATGGACCCCGCGAACGTGTCGCCGCTGGTCGTCTGGCTCGGCAGCGCCGAGTCGCGCGACGTGAGCGGCTGCACCTTCGAGGTGGCGGGCGGGAAGATCAGCCTGGCCGACGGCTGGCGCACGGGCCCCGAGCTCGACAAGGGCGCGCGCTGGGAGCCCGACGAGATCGGCGCCGCCGTGCACGAGCTGCGCCGCAAGGCCGTGCCCGCGCAGAAGGTCTACGGCACCTAGGACGGACGGACGCATGCACTTCGCGTTCACCGAGGAGCAGGAGGAGCTGCGCGCGCAGGCGCGCGCCTTCCTGGCCGAGCACGCCTCCTCGGAGGCGGTGCGGCGCGCGATGGCGAGCGAGGCGGGCTACGAGCCGGAGGTCTGGAAGCGCCTCGGCGGCGAGCTCGGCTGGACCGGCGTCGCGATCCCGGAGGAGCTGGGGGGCGCCGGGCTCGGCATGGTCGAGCTGGTGGCCCTGCTCGAGCCGATGGGCGAGGCGCTGCTCGCCGCGCCCTTCTTCGCCTCGCTGTGCCTGGCGGCGCCGGCGCTGCTCGGCGCGCCGGACGGCGCCGCGGCGCGCACCTGGCTGCCGGCGATCGCGGAGGGCCGGACGATCGCGACCCTCGCGCCGGGCGCCGCGGCCGATCGCAGCGGGCCGGGAGCGGATGCGGTCCGCTGGCGGCGCGAGGGCGGGGGCTTCGTGCTCGCGGGCCGCGCGGGCTTCGTGCTCGACGGCGCCGCGGCGGAGCTCGTGATCGTGGCGGCCGAGAGCGCGACGGCCGGCGGTCCGCGCGCGCTCTTCGCGCTGCCGGCCGCGACACCGGGTGTCGAGCGGCGCGCGCTCGCGACCATGGACCAGACGCGCCGCTTCGCGGCCCTCGAGCTGCGCGACGTGCGCGTCCCGGCGGCGGCGCTCGTGGGCGCCGAGGACGAGGGGGCGGCGCTCCTCGCGCGCGCGCTCGACCTCGCGGCCGTGGCGCTCGCCGCCGAGCAGACCGGCGGCGCGCAGCGCTGCCTCGACCTGGCCGTCGCCTACGCGAAGGAGCGCGTGCAGTTCGGGCGCCCGATCGGCTCCTTCCAGGCGATCAAGCACAAGTGCGCCGACCTGATGGTGCAGGTCGAGACCGCGCGCTCGGCCGCCTACTACGCCGGCTGCGCCGCCGCCGAGGGGCACGACGACCTCGCCCGCACCGCCTCGCTCGCCAAGGCCTGGTGCTCCGAGGCCTACTTCCGCTGCGCGGCCGACGCGCTCCAGGTCCACGGCGGGGTCGGCTTCACCTGGGAGTACGACGTCCACCTCCATCTCAAGCGCGCGCGCTCGATGGAGGCGTGGCTCGGGACCCCGGCCTGGCACCGCGAGCGCATCGCCGGGGCGATCGGGCTCGGAGCGCCGGCGTGAGCCCGCGGGACCCCCGCGCGTGACGATCGCGATCGACCTCGCCGGCCGGGTCGCCATCGTGACCGGCGGCGCGCGCGGCGTCGGGCGCGGGATCAGCGAGCGCCTCCTCGAGGCCGGCGCCGAGGTCGTGGTCTGCGGGCGCAGCCAGCCCGAGGCGCTGCCCGCGATGGGTGGCCGGCGTGCGTCCTTCGTCGCGGCCGACGTCCGCGAGACGGAGCAGATCGCGCGCGTGATCGCCTTCGCGCACGAGCGCTTCGGGCGCCTCGACCTGCTCGTGAACAACGCCGGCGGCTCGCCCGCAGCGCCCGCCGCCACCGCCTCGCCCCGCTTCTCGGAGAAGATCGTGGCGCTCAACCTGATGGCGCCCCTCCACTTCGCGCAGCAGGCCAACGCGCGGATGCAGGAGCAGCCCGAAGGGGGCGCGATCGTCAACGTCGCGAGCGTGTCGGCGCTGCGGCCTTCGCCCGGCACCGCGGCCTACGGCGCCGCCAAGGCGGGGCTCCTCTCGCTCACGCGCACGCTCGCCATGGAGTGGGCGCCGAAGGTGCGCGTCAACGCCGTCGCCGCCGGGATGATCCGCACCGAGCAGGTGGAGCTCCACTACGGCGACGCCGCCGCCCAGACGCGCGTCGCCGCCACCGTGCCGCTCGGCCGCCTCGGAACCCCGCGCGACGTCGCCGACGCGTGCCTGTTCCTCGCCTCACCGCTCGCCAGCTACGTGAGCGGCGCCGTCCTCCTCCTCGACGGCGGCGGCGAGCGCCCGCCGTTCCTGGCCGCGGTGCGCGGCGACTGAGCCGCCCGCGTCAGGTGCAGCCTTTGTTGGACGGCGTGTTCCTGGCCTCGGCTTCCCTGGTACCTGTGCCCCATGCCAGACCGACACAACCCACACGAAGTCTCCGCTGACGCGGTAGAAGAAGCGATACGGCCGGACGATGACTTCTCGAATGACAAGTTCGGGGAACTCAGGAAGCGTACGACTACGCAACCACCAGGCGATACCCCAGATCGAGCTCAGAGCGATCGAGGGCGTGGCCGTATCGACGGCGCCAAGCACCCGACTCGAGATCCGCTCGAAGCTTGGAGAGGCCGGGTTCCAGGCTTTCGATCCGGGAGAAGACCGAGATCGCCGATCGAACGCCAGCGTCGAGATATGCATGCGGACGCCGCCAGTACGCTCCGAGAAAGCCGTCCGTGCAGTCATGCGGAATGGGAACATCGAAGACCCTCGACGTGCCGAGATGCTGCTGGACTGCCGACAGCGACGGCATCGTACGGCGATCCACCTCCAAGATCTCGGGGAAGTAGTCCGTGAGCCAGAAACCACCCACGGACGTGTCGAAAGTGAGGATGACGACGGTCCTCCGGGCAACGCGGCGCAGTTCGTCGATGCCGTGCGAGAGGTCGGGCCAATGGTGGAGTGTGAGGACCGCAAGCGACGCGTCGAAGCTCTCGTCACGGAAGGGGAGGTTCGTTGCTGAGGCACGCATCGCTGGCGACGCATCGGGGGACCGCTGGCGAATCATCACCATGGATGGCTCTACCGCGATGAGCTTGCGGTCGCGCGGCTCGTAGGAGCCCGTGCCTGCGCCGACGTTCACGACGCTCTCGGACCTCCCCAGGGCCCAGGTGATTCGCTCGGCGATCCGAGGGTCTTGCCTCCGCCGTTCGCCATACCGGTGGCCGATCGAGTCGTAGAGTTCCATTGAACCGCCCCGGGTTCTCCGGAGGCTTGGTTAGTTGAGTCCGACCTCCGTGATCTGACTCTGTTGTCTAGACCAATACATCTTCTCGAACTCTGCCGGCGGAACGTCTCCAATCGAGCTGAGGAGCCGCCGGTCGTTGAGCCAGTCGACCCATTCGAGCGTGGCGAACTCGACCTCCTCGATGCCTCGCCACGGCCCGTTCGGGCGGATCAGCTCCGCCTTGTAGAGGCCGTTGATGGTCTCGGCCAGGGCGTTGTCATACGAGTCGCCGATGCGGCCGACAGATCCTTCGATTCCAGCCTCAGCGAGCCGCTCCGTGTAGCGGATCGAGAGATCCTGAACCCCTCGATCGCTGTGGTGGACGAGATTCTCGAGATCCTTGCGATCGTGGAGCGCTTGCTCGAGAGCGTCGAGCGCGAGATCGCTGCGCAGCGAGCGCGACACGCGCCAGCCGACGATCTTGCGCGAGAAGACATCGGTGACGAATGCCACGTAGACGAATCCGCGCCAGGTCACGACGTAGGTGAGGTCCGCGACCCAGAGCCGATTCGGGCCGCTCGCCTGGAACTGACGCTGCACGAGATCGCGCGGCCGCTCGGCCAGATCGGCCGGTATCGTCGTCCAGGTCTTCCGCCCGCGGACGACGCCGCGGATGCCCATCCGGCGCATCAAGCGCGCCACCGTACAACGAGCCACCCGAATGCCCTCTCGCTTCAGCTGCAGCCACACCTTCCGCGCTCCATAGACTCCGAAGTTCTCCTTCCAGACCCGCTCGATCGCCTCGCAAGCTCGGCATCGCGCGCAACCCGCGCTGGATTGCGGCCAGGATCCTTCTCCCGCGCCTTCGCCTCGTAGTAGACCGACGGAGCGATCGGCAGCTGCGCGCAGATCGGCTCGACCCCGTACGTCTCTCGATGCTCGTCGATGAACTGGACCATCACTTCGGTCGGCGGTCGAGCTCCGCCTGGGCGAAATAGGCGGACGCCTTGCGCAGGATCTCGTTCGCACGCCGAAGCTCGAACACCTCGCGCTCGAGCTCCTTGAGTCGCGCCCGCTCATCGCTCGTCACGCCAGCTCGCTTGCCGCTGTCCACCTCCGCTCGCTGCACCCACTTGCGCAGCGCCTCCGGCGAGCAACCGATCTTCCCCGCGATCGAGCAGACCGCCTCCCAGCGAGAGCCGTACCGACCCTCCTGCTCGAAGACCATCCGAACCGCCCGCTCACGGACCTCCTGCGAATACTTGCTTCGGGCTGCCATCACTCCATCCTCCCAACGAATGGAGCCTCCGGCAATCCCGGGGCGGTTCAGGAGGCCGATACGAGGGCACGGATGAGCTTCTAGGACGTGGAGGCGCGACGAGCCTCCCCGCCTCGATCGCACTGCGCTCGGGCGTGAGCCTCGATAGGTGTTGGGTGCAGGGTCCAGCGGATGCTGCACCGACGAGTGAAGCGAAGTTGGAGCGCAAAGGACGAGATCACAGCCGGATGCCGCGGCCCAGGACCGCGGCCGGAGGAGAGCGCTTTTGACGGGAGGGGGCCTCATAGGTGTTGGGCGGCGAGCGAACCTAGCCACCGATTTCCGGGACGGAGAGGCTTCGGCAGATCTTTCGCGCCAATCGATTCGCGATCTCGGTGTGGCGCGGAACGGCCTCGACGACTCCGGTCGCTGGATTGCACCAAAGCGAGTGCGCGGCTCCCTCGCGCTTCAAGAAGCAGCCGTGCCGTCGAAGGTGCCGAAGGAGGGCACCCCGGTTCACTCGATCGTCACCGTGTCTTTTTCGGCGTCCGACGGAATTCCGCGAAGGGCGTCTTCTCTTCGGTCAGTCAGGATCAGCGAGATCGCGCCTCCAAGACTCTCTCGAGCCTCCTCGCGCGTGCGACCCTGACCGTTCGCTCCAGGAATCTCGGGGCAATACGCGATGAACCAATCGCCATCACGTTCGATGATTGCGGTGAACTCGTTGTGCAAGGCGTCGCTCCTCGGGACCGGGTCCAGAATAGCGAAGGTGAGCTCCGTCTTCTCGCCGCCCAACGGCTTGCGGCTCACCTGCCGCCCGCCGTGCACCTGGAGTTACCCCGGTTCGGTGGACAGTTGCGCGCTTTCGAGACCGGGACTCTCCTGACCTCCGGATTCTGAGATCCAGCCCTCAATCCTCTGCGGGGGTGCGGGGGCGGAGCCCCCGCCCTTCCCTGTGTCACGATGCGCTCGTTCGAACTCGATCGGTGAGAGATAGCCGAGCGCCGAGTGTCGTCGGTGCGGATTGTACCACGCCTCGATCCAGTCGAGGACACCGAAGCGCGCCTCGGTCTGGGTGGCAAAGCGCCGGCGATCGAGCAGCTCACACTCGAGCGTTGCGAAGAAGCTTTCCGCCATCGCGTTGTCGTAGGCGTCGCCGACGCTCCCCATAGACGGCCGGATGTTCGCCTCGCGACAGCGCAAGCCGAACGCGATCGAGGTGTACTCACTCCCATTCGACCGTACATGCAAGGTACTCGCTCAGGACCATTCGAACACATACGCCACCGGGCTGATCGACTGAGTAACGATACCGCCCTTGCTGCACGGTGATCCACGGGCCGGGTTGTGTCGCGTAGGGATGAGCCCCGGCTGCCCGGTGGAACGCGCGGCTTCCAATCTCCGGCCACCCGCGAAATTCACCGGTACCGGCGTTCTCGAAGCTCGCACGCACTGAATCGGACATTGCGACAAAGGGAAGGATTGATACTTCGATCGGCTCCTCGATCTGCGGTAGGCTCAACTCGTACGCTGCATGACCCCGAGCAAGCTTTACAGCGATCCTGCGCACCCGACTTTCTTCAGGCAACCAGACCAGCGACCCATCGTCACCCTCTCGCAATGAGAGCCGGATCCGGGCAGCGAGCAGCGGGTTGTGCGAGAGCGCACGGGAGACCTTATCGCGCGAAACGGCCGCCGCGTCGGCGGTGCCACAGAAGACACACTCCAGAAAGCATGCCAAGTACTCCTCGTCCAAAGAGAAGCTAGCGTTGCAGGCGGCGCAGGCCTCCACCGTCGGGGCATCCCTAGGCAGAGGATCGTCCAACAGGATCCTGGAGGGGACATGCTCGCTCGTGCCGGGGTCGGCTCCACAGAAGACGCACTGGCCAATCAGGCGACTATCTACGGGCAGGTGACGAGGGTCCATCTGTCCCCCTAACGCTCCGGTTCAGCGGCGGCGCGGAGCGCCGTCCGCTGCAACCGGTTGTTAGCTGGTCACTTGACCTTCACGATTGCCGGCGGCTGCCACGTGCCATTGCCGGCCGGCAGGATCGACGGCGCCTCAGTCCTTGGCCAATACAGGCGCATCACCATGTAGATCGGACCATCTGGTGCGGGCAGCCAGTTCGACTCCTTGTCCTTGCCCGGGGAATCCTTCTGGATGTAGAGGGTGAGTGATCCGTCCGCGTTCTTCTTCATCCCCGGCAGCATCGGCGAGTTGACCAGGTAGCGGTTGATCGGGTTCTCGACCAGCAGCTGGGTCTTGCCTTCATACATGGTGATCGACCAGAACGCGTTCACAGGCGGCAGATCGCCCTTGGCAAAGGTCAGCGTGTAGCCGTGCTTGCTACCGTCAAGCGCTTCGCCGTTCGCCAGGT
>JAPSFT010000026.1 GCA_035063765.1 Deltaproteobacteria bacterium | reverse complement strand
GCGGCCGCCGGGGACGAGGAGATCGGCCCGCGCCGCCGCTTCGAGGAGGTGTCGCTCTTCGACCTCGCCGGCGAAGGCGAGGAGGCCGGCGACCGCAGCGGCCCGCGCCGGGGGCGCCGGCGCGGGCGCCGGCGCGGGCGCGGGCGCGGCGGCCGGGCGGGCGAGGGTGCACCCGGGCCGGAGGCCGACGAGCGCGAGGACGCCGAGTCCGAGCCCGCGCTCGCCGGGAGTCGGGACGCGGTGGAGCCAGGCGCCAGCGAACGCGACGAACGCGAGGAACGCGACGAGCGGGGCGGCCGGCGGCGGCGGCGCGGGCGCGGTCGCGAGCGTGACCGCGAGCCGGAGCGGCCGCGCGAGAGGCGGGCCGGCCCGGCGCCCGAGCCCGCGCGCCCGGAGCCCGAGAGCGACGACGACGAGGACCTCGAGGACGAGGAGCTCGTCACCCTCGCCGAGGTACCCGAGGTGGCGGAGGTCGAGGAGACGCCTCCCGAGCCGGGCTTCGAGGACGAGGAGGACGAGGAGGAATCGCCCGAGGACGCCCGCCTGCGCCAGGAGCGCGAGGCTCGCCGGCGCGCGCGCATCGCCAAGGTCGAGCCCGAGGTGGTGGCGCCCCCGCGCCCGCCGCGCCGGCGCGCCGCCTTCCTCGCCCACGCCGACCGCGAGTCGATCGGCGCGGCCGTGCTGCTGGCGCGCGAGACGCGGCTGGTCGAGGGGATCTGGGTCTACCCGCAGGCCGACCTGATGACCTTCTTCCGCGGTGTGGCGACCGATCTGCGCGAGGACACGCCGATCTGTGTGATCGGCTTCACGGCCTCGCCGGCTCGCGACACCCTCCAGGCCGCGTCGCTCTACCGGGACCGCCTCACCTGGTTCGATCACCATGCCTGGCCGCCCGAGGATCTCGAGCGGCTGCGCGCGGCGATCGGGACCGAGGCGGTGCACGTGGAACCCGGGGCGGGCAGCGTGCTGCCGCTCGTGCTCGCCACCTGCGAGCGGCGCAGCCGCTTCTCGGACAAGCTCGTGGACCTGCTGGCGGGCCGCTTCACGCGCCACGACTGGGAGCGCTGGGGGCGGCTGTGGTGGTGGCGGCTCGGCGAGCTCGCCGGCAAGAGCGGCGAGCGGCGCGCCGAGCTCGAGGCCCTGGTCGGCGGGCGGCCGTCGGACCTGACGCGCGAGGCCTCGCGCGCGACGGAGCCGCCGCTCCCGGCCGAGGCCGAGTGGGCGGCGACGCGCGACTTCCGGCTCGCGCACTTCGGCGGCTACGCCATGGTGCGCGTACCGGTGCCGCCCGAGCTCGATCTGCAGCTTGCCGCGCGCATCGTGCGCGAGCGCTACGCCGCGGCGCTGTCGGTGGCCTGGAGCGAGGGCGGCGAGGTCTTCGCGCTCGGCTCGGACGAGGGCGCGAGCCGCCGCTCCTTCGACCTGGCCGCGATGGTCGAGCACCTTGCCGAGAAGTTCGCGTGGGTGAAGCCCCTGGCCGACGGGGATCACGTGGCGCGCTTCCGGGTCGAGGGCGCCGTGGCGGAGCCGTCGCGGATCGACGAGATCGCAGCCGAGATCGCGATGGGACGCTCGATCCTGGAGGGCTAGCACTCCGTGCCCTTGCGGGGCCGCTTCGTCGAGGTCTTCTCGTCGGCCCAGGGCGAAGGGCCGCACGTGGGCGCGAGCACGCTCTTCGTCCGGCTCGGGGGCTGCGATCTGCGCTGCCGCTGGTGCGACTCCCCCCATACCTGGCGCCCGACCGACACCTGCCGGCTCGAGACCCGGCGCGGGAGCGGGGCCTTCCGCGTGGTACCGAATCCGGTCGCGATCGACGAGATCGTGGCGGCCGCCGAGGCGCTCGAGGTCGAGCGCCATCGCTTCGTGTCGCTGACCGGAGGGGAGCCGTTGCTCCAGCCGGAGGTGGTGGCCGCGCTCGGCGCCGCGCTGCGCGGCCGCGGCCCGCGCCTCCTGCTCGAGACCGCTGGCCATCTGCCCGATGCGCTGGCGGCGGTGCGCGAGGCCGTCGACGTCGTGTCGATGGACTGGAAGCTCGCGAGCGAGGTGCGCCGGGAGGGCGAGCCGAGCGCGGTGCTCGCGCAGCCGGGCCGCTCGTTCACGGCCCTCCACGAGCGCTTCCTCATGGTCGCGCGCGGCGCGCCCGAGTCCTACGTGAAGCTCGTCGTGAGCGAGACGAGCCGCGACGAGGAGCTGCGCGCCGCGTGGGAGGCGATTGCACGCGTCGACCCGGCCACGCCGGTGGTGCTCCAGCCGGTGACGCCGCGTGCCGGGGCGCTCCGGCCCCCGGCGGAGCGCCTGCTCGCGCTCCAGCGCGAGGCGGCCCGCACCCTCGAGGACGTGCGGCTGATCCCGCAGACGCACCCCCTCTACGGCGCGCCGTAGCCGAGGATGCGGCGCGCGGCCTCCGCGAGATCGCGGGCCTCGAGCGCGAAGGGGTCCTCGCCCGCACGCGCGCGCGCGGGCGCCGCGATCCCCACCCGCACCGCGCCGCGACAGCCGGCGCGGCGGGCGGCCTCCACGTCGCGCGACCCGTCGCCCACCATCCAGCTCGCCGCGAGATCCGCGCCGAGCTCGTCGCGCGCGCGCAGCAGCAGGCCGGGCGCCGGCTTGCGGCACGCGCAGCCGTCGGCGGGGGCATGGGGACACAGGAGCGTGGCGCCGAGCACGACGCCGCCGGCGGCCAGGTCGGCCGCCAGCCGGCCCTGGAAGCGCTCGAAGTCCGCGAGCCCGAAGCGACCGCGCCCGATCCCGCTCTGGTTGGTGGCGATCGCGAGCACGTAGCCGGCGCGGGCCAGCGCGAGGGCGCCGGCCACCGCGCCGGGCAGGAGCGCGTAGTCCTCCGGGCGGTGCGGGTAGCCCGTGTCGCGCACCAGCGTGCCGTCGCGGTCGAGGAACACGAAGGGCCGCGCGCGCGGCCCGGGGCGCGGGCCGGTCACGGTCCCGCCGGCGGGCGCGGCGGCGCGAGGCGCGCGGCAATCGCACCGCAGACGTCGTCGCGCACGGCCTTGGCGGCGACCTTCACCGCGTTCTCGAGCGCACGGGCCTGCGAGCGGCCGTGGGCCTTGATCACGATGCGCTCGAAGCCGAGGATCGGCGCGCCGCCATAGGCGGCGTAGTCGAGGAGGTTCGAGACCCGCGCCAGGCCGTCGCGGAGCAGGAAGCGGCCGGCGCGCCAGCGCAGGCGCTGGCGGTACACGCCGTCCCCCATCCGCGTCATCACTTCGCCCATGCTCTCGAGCAGCTTCAGGACCACGTTGCCGAGGATGCCCGGACACACCACCACGTCGGCCGCCCCGAGCGGCACGTCGCGGCCCTCGACGTTGCCCCGGAAGGCGAGCCCGGGGGCGGCGGCGAGCAGGGTGTGGGCGGCGCGCAGGAGCTCGTCGCCCTTGCCGGCCTCCTCGCCGATGTTGAGCAGGCCGACGCTCGGGCGCTCGACCTTCGAGATGCAGGAGGCATAGGCGGCGCCCATCAGCGCGAACTGGAGCAGGTCCTCGGGCTCGCTGTGGACGTTGGCGCCGACGTCGAGGAGCAGCGCGAAGGGGTCGGGGTTGTGCGGGCGCGGCAGGGTCGGGTGGACGGCCGCCAGCGCCGCCCGCCGCACGCCGGGCAGGCGCGGGATCGCGCGCACGGCGTGGAGCAGGAGCGCCCCGGTGTTGCCCGCCGAGACCAGCGCCTGGGCGCGGCCGTCCGCCACCGCGCGCGCCGCGAGCGCCAGCGAGGAGGCCTCGCGCCGCGCCGCCGCCTGGGGCGACTCGTCCATCGGCACGGCGTCGGGCGCGTGGAGGAGCTCGACGCGCCCGGGAGCGAGGCCGGCGCGGGCGAGCGCGGGAGCCAGGCGCTCGGCGTCGCCCACCAGCAGCAGCCCGATGTCGCTCTCGCGCGCGAGCGCGACGGCGGCGCGCAGCGGTGCCCCGGGCGCGTGGTCGCCCCCCATGGCGTCGAGCGCCACGGTGCGCGGCGGCGCAGGCTCCGCCCGCTGCTCCTCGCGTGGCCGGCGTCCTCGAGGCCTTCGGGCGGCGTCCGTCATCGGCGGCGCAGGGTATCACGCAGGGTGCGCAGCGCGGCGCGCGGCGCCTCTGGATGCTGGCCGCCGAAACGCTCGGCGAGATAGGCCTCGGTGAGCGACCAGAGCGCGGCGGCGGCGGCGGGCGGGACGGCGCGCCCCGCCTCGCGCGCGAACTCCCGCGCCGGCACGGCGCGCGCACGGACGAGGCCGCGGCGCTGCTCGAGCAGGCGCAACGCCTCGGCGTAGAGCCGGGTCGCGCGCTGGCCGAGCGAGCCGCTCGGGCGGGCGCTGCGGCCGCGGCGGCGGCGCCAGCGCCACACCGTCCACGCGAGCGCCGTGGCCCCGACCAGCGCGATCGCGTACGGGGCGGCCGCGCGCGGGTCGAGGCGCTCGCGGGCGGGCGCGCGCGGTGCGGGGCCGGCTCCGGGGGCGCGCTGCGCGTCGCGCCAGCGCCGCCAGGCGAGCCAGCCGCTCCGCAGCGCGCGCATCTGGTGCGAGCGATCGAACTCGACCACGTGCTGGAACCACCAGTGCTCGGCGGCGCTGCCGAGCTCACGCAGCCCCCGGAGGAGGCCGGACCCTTCGGCGTGCAGGCGCGCGTCGACCGGGGTCGGGTCGTAGCGGACCCAGCCCGCGCGCTCGAAGTGCACCTCCACCCAGGCGTGGGCATCGGACCGGCTCAGCTCGACGAAGCCGCCGATCGCGTTCTCGCTGCCACCCGCGAAGCCGTTCACGAGCCGCGCCGGGAGCCCGATCGCGCGCGCCAGCACGACCATCCCGCTGGCGAAGTACTCGCAGTGGCCGGCGGTGTTCTCGAGGAGGAAGGCCTCGACGGGCGAGCGCGGGTCGCCGGGGCGCTCGGGCGGGGGGCGGTCCGCGTAGCGGCCGGTACGGCGCAGGTGGCGCTCGAGCGCGGCGGCGCGCTCGGCATCGGTCGCGGCGCCGGCCACGATGCGGAGCGCGAGCGCCGTCACGGCCTCCGAGAGCGGAGGAAGCGCGAGGAAGCGCTCCCCGCCCTCCGCGGGCGGAAGCGCGCGCTCCTCGCCGAGCCGTGCGGGATCGGCGGGCCTTGCCTCGATCGCGACCTCGTACTGGATCCGGTCGAGCTCGCTCTCGGGGGCGTAGAGGCCGCCGTTCGGGTCCGCCTCGAGGCGCCCGAAGCTGCCCTCGACCCGAGCCGCTGCGCCGGCGGCGAAGAGCACGCCCGCCGCGACCGGCTGGCGCAGGACGCGCTGGACCAGGTCCGCGCGCTTCGGACCTCCCGGCACGCCCACGCCGAGATCGGCGGCCCGCGCGAGCAGCCGGCGCGCGGGCGGCGTCACCGACCAATGACGGCCGTCGAAGTGGTCGAAGGCGAGCCCGCGCCAGTACGCCTCGGCGCGGGGCGGGACCTCACCGCGCAGCGTCTCGACGCGCAGCACGACGGTCGGATCCTGGCGGATCCGGCCCAGGTCGCCGAGCGCGATCCGGTCCGAGAAGCCGGCCTGCGGCGCCGCGAGCAGCCCGGGCGCGGCGAGCGCGCCGCTGCGCACGCGCGGCAGCACGAGGAAGATCGCGACCGCGAGCACGAGCGAGAGGCCGGTCGCGACGATCGTCGTGCGCGCGAGGCCGGGCGCGATCGCGCGCTCGGCGCGCCAGGGCTCGCCGTGCGCGAGCGCCTCCGCCCAGAGCGTGTGCACGACCAGGGTCCAGGTCATCGCGAGCACGAAGACCACGAGCAGGGGCGGGAAGAGCAGGCTGTCGGTCAGGTTCGCCGCGAGCAGCACCTGGAAGAGCGCGAGCGCCACCAGCAGGAAGTCGGAGCGGCGCGGGCGCGCGTCGAGGAGCTGGAGGCCCAGGGCGAGGTGCGCGAAGTGGGCGAGCGCCACGAGCGCGAGGGCGCCGTGCAGCCAGAGCCCGATCGCGAGCGCCACGACCGCGCCGAGCGCACCGTTGAGGACGAGGGCGCTGCGCTGCCAGGCGCGCGGGTGGTCGCGCAGGCGAAGGCTCGCGAGGAGCGCCGCGCCCTGCAGCACGACCGCCGGGGCGAGGAGCTCGCCCGTCACGACCAGCGCGAGGCTCGAGACCCCCGCCAGCACGTAGGAGGAGCGCGGGCGCGGCGGCAGCGAGCGCTCCGCTCGCGCGCTCACGGCGGGCCTCCCCGGCCGTCGGGCGCCTCGGGCGCGACGCGGGCCAGGATCCCCAGCAGGCGGGCGCGGTGGAGCGGCCCCGTGTCCGCGGCGAAGCGCGCGCTGTCGGTGCGCAGGCCGACGCGCAGGCCGGCGCGCAGGCCGGCCTCGGCCTGGGACGCGGCCCGCGACACGGCGCTCTCGAAGGCGGTGCCGTCGGCCATGCCTGCGGTGCGCAGCCGCACCTCCGTCTCGCCGGCCGTCTCGCCTTCGGCGTCGCGCACGAGCAGGAGGCCGCGGCGGAGCGAAGCGGGCCAGTGGACGCGGCGCGGGGCGTCGCCACGCGCGAACGCGCGCAGGCTGCTCACCTCGCTCGGCGCGGCGCTGCGCCCGCGGCGGGCGAAGCCCTCCCGCCGCGGCTCGCCGAGCACGGCGGGCGCCGCCGCCGGCACGAGCGAGGGGTAGACGAGGGCGCGCGCCGGCCGCTCGATCCAGAGCGACTTCGCGAACAGCCCGAAGGGAAAGCGCGTCGTGACGCGCAGGCCCGCGAAGCCGAGCTCCCCCCGACTCCCGGGGGTGTAGGTATAGCTGCGCCGCTCGCGTCCGCCCGGCGCGATGCGCAGCGCGAGCACGCGCCCGAGCGGCGCCGGGCGCTGGGTCCCCGCCCCGGCGCAGTCCTCGACGACGATTGCGTGGGCCCAGAAGCGCTGGGTGTTGGCGACCTCGAGCACGACGCGGCCCGGCTGGCCGGCGAGCCACTCGGGGGGAAGCTGGCGCAGGACGTCGATCCCGCGCAGCGCCGTCTCCGAGAGCACCCCGGAGAGGACCAGGAAGGCGAGCATCCCGGACAGGATCAGGTAGAGCAGGTTGTTGCCGGTGTTGAGAGCGGCGAAGCCGACCCCGAAGGCGAGCGCGAAGAAGATCCAGCCGGCCCGGGTCGGGACGAGGGTCCGGGGCGGGCGCAGGTGGCGGCGCGCGAAGGAGCGCAGGCGCGGGAGCAAGGGGGCGCCCTCCCGGGCGCCGCTCAGAGCGGGACCGCGACGCCGTCCAGGATCTCGCGCACCAGCCACTCCGCCTCCTCGGGCCCGCGCCCGCTCCACTCCGCCGCCGAGGAGGCCATCGCGCCATCCGCGAGGCCGTGATGGGGGTCGAGCGCGAGGCGATGGGCCAGCACCGCCACCGCGAGATCGCGCACGTCCTCGGGGATGCAGTAGTCGCGGCCGTCGACGAGCGCGCGCGCCTGGGCGGCGCGGCGCAGCGCGACGGCGCCGCGGGGCGAGGCGCCGAGCCGGATCGCGGCGTGCGCGCGGGTCGCGCGCACGATCTCGAGCAGATAGGCCACGAGCCCGTCGTCGAACTTCACCCGTCCGGCGGCCGCACGCATGGCGAGCAGGTCCGCGCCCGTGAGGACCGGCTCGAGGCGCGGCAGCTCGGTCGCCGCGGGATCGTCGCGCAGCACGGCCGCCTCGTCCTCGGGGGCCGGGTAGCCGATCCGCAGCCGCAGCAGGAAGCGGTCGAGCTGCGACTCGGGGAGCGGATGCACCCCGTGGTGCTCGAGCGGGTTCTGGGTCGCCACGACCAGGAAGGGCTCGGGCAGGCGGTGGACCGTGCCGTCCACCGAGACCGAGCCCTCGGCCATCGCCTCGAGCAGCGCCGACTGGGTCTTCGGGCTGGCGCGGTTGATCTCGTCGGCGAGCACGACCTGGGCGAAGAGGGGCCCCGGCTGGAAGACGAAGCGCCCGCTCGGCCGGCCCTCGAGCAGCTCGGGCACGGCCGAGCCGACCAGGTCCCCGGGCAGGAGGTCGCTCGTGAACTGGATGCGCTTGAAGCTCGCGGCGAGCGAGCGGGCGAGGGCGTGGGCGAGGGTGGTCTTGCCGACCCCCGGCACGTCCTCGAGCAGGATGTGGCCGCCGGCCACCCAGGCCTCGACGGTCTGGCGTACCACCTCGCTCTTGCCGCGCACCGCGCGCTCCACGTTCGCGCGCAGCCGGCGGGCCTGCTCGGCAGCGCGGATCGGATCGAGGGCGGACGGGTCCAGCGGGGCGCCGCGCGGGTCGAGGGCCATGGCGCTCCTGATCGGCGCGTCGGGGCGGGCGCTGGAGGGCGGTCCGGGCCGGGAAGCGTGCCTCGCGCGCGCCGCGGACGACGATTCCCGGCCGCCCTGTCAGGGGCGGGCGGCGGTCGGGGCAGGGTCGGCCCGCGGCGGGAGGCCGAGCGCGCGGCGGGGGTCGTCCGCCCGGGCCGCCTCGCGCAGCGCCGCGACGAAGGCCGCCAGGTCGCCGCCGTGGGTGGCGAGGTGGCGGGCGAACGCGTCGAGATCGGCCTCGTAGGTGGCGGCGAGGGCGAGGCAGGCGTCGCCGAGCCGGGCGGTGGCGGCCACCGCGGCGGGATCGAGGGTCTCGAGCGGGAGCGCGGCGAGGGCGGTGCGGGTGGCTTCCGCGGCGGCGGTGCGCGCGGCCTCGCGCGCGGGCGAGGCCGGCTCGCGATAGAGCGCGGCGACCTGCTCGCGCAGCGCGCGCAGGGTGCGCGCCACCGCCCGCTCGTCGGCGATCCGGCGCCGCTCCGCCTGCGCGGCGTCCTCCCCGGCGCGGGCCGCGAAGAAACGCACGGCTCCCTCCTGGCCGACGAAGGTCGCAACCCCCTCGTTCCAGTCGGCGTCCCCGGCGACGAACACCGTCGCGTGGACGAGCTCGTGGAGCAGCGTCTCGGCGAGCGCCCCGGGGCCGCGGCGCACGAGCGGCGTCGCAACCGGGTCGTCGAACCAGCCGAGCGTCGAGTAGGCCGGCACCGGGACGAGGCAGGTGTCGAGCCCCCCCGCGCGCAGGCGTGCGGCCTCGTGCTCGGCGCGCGCGAGCGCGAAGAAGCCCTTGTAGGGAACGATGCCGACGATCGGGAACCAGAAGCCCGCGGGCTCCACCTCGCCCGGGCGGGTCGCCACGAGCGCGGTCACGACCCGGTCGCCGGGCCAGGCCGCGTAGGTCCTATACTGGTCGCCGACCTCGAGGCCGAGCGCGCGCGCGTAGTCGAGCACGGGCGCGACCTCGGCGAGCGCGCGGCGCACCTCGGGCGGCGCGGCGGGATCGGCGACCACCTCCTCGATCGGGCGGGCCGCGCGCAGGAGCCGGAGCTGGCCCTCGGCGAGGTGGCCGACGTAGCAGCCGGGGAGGACCGTGATCGCGAGCCCGAGTGCCGCCAGCGCCCCCGCCTTCGCACGCATCCGCGCGCGCGCGGCCGGCGCGCGCGCGGAGCTCGCGGCGGCGGAGGCCTGGGAGGCGGGCGCGGCCGGCATCGAGGAGCGCGACGACGGCACGCTCCTCGTGTGGGCGCCGGCCGCGCGCGCCGGGGCCGTGCGCGCGGCGCTCGTCGCGGCGCTCGGAGCCGGCGCGGTCGGGGGGGTCGAGCCCGAGCCGGCAGCGGACTGGCCCGAGACCTGGAAGCAGGGCCTCCGTCCGCTCGTGGTGTCGGAGCGGCTCGTCGTGCGGCCGCCCTTCGCGCCGCACCCGCTCGCGCCCGGCCAGCGCGAGGTGGTGATCGAGCCGCGCCAGGCCTTCGGCACCGGCGCGCACGCGACCACCGCGCTCGCGCTCGAGGCGCTCGACGAGGCGCTCGCGGAGCGCCGGGGCGCGCGCGTCCTCGACGTCGGCTGCGGGAGCGGGGTGCTGGCGCTCGCCGCGCTCGCCCTCGGCGCGGCGCGCGCGGTGGCCTGCGACCTCGACCCGATCGCCGCGCGCGAGACCCGCGAGAACGCGGCGCGCAACGCGCTCGCGCCGCTCGCGGCCTTCGCGGGCTCGCTCGACGCGCTGGCGCCCGCGCGCTTCGAGCTGGTGGCCGCGAACCTGATCCGCCGCGAGCTCGAGCCGCTGCTCGCCGGGCTCGTCGCGCGCACCGCGGCCGGCGGCGCGCTCGTGCTCTCGGGCCTGCTCGCCGGCGAGCGCGCGCCGATCGAGGCGTCGCTCGCCGCGCGGGGCGCGCGGGTCGGCGCCGCGCGCGTGCGCGAGGACGCCGGCGGTGACGCCTGGCTCGCGCTCACGGCGACGCGCTGACCCGCGCGCGCCAGTCGTCGAGCAGGCGCGCGAGCGTGTCGTCGAGCGGGATGCGCGGGGCCCAGCCGGTGGCGCGGCGCAGGCGCCCCGCGTCGCCCACCGCCGCGTTGGTGGGCCGCCAGCGCGCCGGGTCCTCGCGCACCTCGGGCGCGGCGCGGCAGGCCGCGAGGAGCCGGCGCAGGAGCTCGCCGATCGGGAGGGCCACGCCGCTCGCCACGTTGTACGCGCCCGCCGGCACCCGGCGGTCGAGCAGGAGCCGGTAGGCCTCGACCACGTCGGCCACGTCGAGGAAGTCGCGCAGCGAGGCGAGGTTGCCGACCGCGAGCCGCGGCGCGCGCCGCCCGGCCTCGATCTCGGCGAGCTGGCGCGCGAAGCTCGACGCGACGAAGACGTCGGCCTGGCCCGGCCCCGTGTGGTTGAAGGGGCGCGCCCGCACGACGTCGAGGCCGCGCGCCGCGAACGCGGCGCCGAGCCGGTCGGCCACCGCCTTGGCGCGCGCGTAGGGCGTGGCCGGGAGCAGCGGCGAGGCTTCGTCGAAGGGGGCACCGCCGCCCCCGCCGTAGATCTCGCCCGAGCTGACCACGAGCACGCGCGCGGCCGGCGCCCGCTGCGCGGCAGCCCGCAGCACGTGCAGCGTGCCGAGCGCGTTGACCCGCGCCGCCGCCGCCGGGTCCGCGAGCGACGCCGTCACCGACGCCAGCGCCGCGAGGTGCACGATCGCGTCGGGGCGCGCCGTGGCGATCGAGTCCGTGACGGCCGCGGGATCCCGGACGTCGACCTCGCGGTCGACGCCCCGCACGGCGTGGCCGGCGGCCTCCAGGCGGGGCACGAGCCAGGAGCCGACGAAGCCGCACGCGCCGCTCACCCAGATCCGCACGCGGGGCAAGCTGCCAGAGCCCGCGGCGCTGTGCTACACGCCGGACGTCTTGTCCGCGCCGCCCGTGACCGCCGTGCTCTTCGACGCAGGGGGCGTGCTCCTGCGACTCGACTATGCGGCGATCGCTCGCCGCGCCGGCGAGCTCGGCTTCGCGCTCGACGACGAGGCGCTGGCGCGCGCCGAGGCCCACGCGCGCCGCGCGATCGACGCGCGCGCGGCCCGCCACGGCGCGGTGCCCGGCACCGACGCCACGCGCGTGCCCGACTACTTCGACGACCTGCTGGCAGCGGCCGGCGTGCCGGAGGCGGTGCGGCCGCCGCTCGTGGGCCGGCTGCGGGCGGACAACCGCGAGGCGGGGCTCTGGCGGGTCCCCTGCGAGGGCGCGCACGAGACGCTCGCGGCCCTGCGCGGGGCCGGGCTGCGGACGGGTGTCGTCTCGAACGCCGACGGCCGGGCCCGGCTGCTCCTCGAGCAGGCGGGCCTCGCGGCCTCCTTCGACGTGATCCTGGACTCCCACCTCGAGGGGGTCGAGAAGCCGGATCCCGAGATCTTCCGGCGCGCCCTCGTGCGGCTCGGGGTCGGCCCGGCGCAGGCGGTGTTCGTGGGCGACATCTGGTCGATCGACGTCGAGGGCTCGCGCGCGGCGGGCTTGCGGCCGATCCTGGTGGACGTGACCGGGGGCTACGCCGATCGGGATTGCGAGCGGATCGCAGGGCTTCGCGAGCTGGGCGAGCGGCTCGGGCTCGGGCGGGGGGAGGCGCGCCTTTGATCCTCGGAGTCGCGGGGCCCAACGGGGCTGGCAAGGGCGAGGTGGTGGCCTGGCTCGAGAAGCGCAGCTTCACGCCGCTCTCGCTCTCGGACGTGCTGCGCGACGAGCTGCGCGCGCGCGCCGTCGCCGAGACGCGCGAGGCGATGATCGAGGCCGGGCGTGCGCTGCGCGCGGCGCACGGGCCCGCGGTCCTGGCCGAGCGCCTGCGCGCGAAGCTCCAGCCCGACCGCCACTACGTGATCGACTCGATCCGCCATCCCGCCGAGGTGGAGGCGCTGCGCGGGCTCGGCGCGCGCTTCCGGCTGCTCTGGGTGGACGCCGAGCCGGCGCGCCGCTTCGAGCGCCTGCGCGCCCGCGCCCGCCCGGGCGACCCCGAGACGCTCGAGCGCCTGCTCGTCCTCGAGGGACGCGAGCGCGGCAGCGCCGACCCCGCCATGCAGCAGCTCGACGCCGTCGAGCGCCTGGCGGACCTGCGGCTGCGCAACGACGGCACGCTCGAGGCCCTCCACGCCCGGGTGCAGGAGGTGCTGGCCGCGTCGCTCGGATTCGAGCGCCCGAGCTGGGACGCCTACTTCCTCTCGATCGCGCAGGTGGTGGCCTCGCGCAGCAACTGCGTGAAGCGCCACGTCGGCGCGGTCATCGCCCGCGACCGCCGGATCGTCTCCACCGGCTACAACGGCACCCCGCGCGGGGTGCGCAACTGCAACGAGGGCGGCTGCCCGCGCTGCAACTCCCTCGCCGAGTCCGGCAGCCGGCTCGACGAGTGCCTGTGCTCGCACGGCGAGGAGAACGCGATCATCCAGGCCGCCTACCACGGTGTGTCGGTCCGGGGCGGCTCGCTCTACACCACCTTCTTCCCGTGCCTGCTCTGCACGAAGCTCGTCATCAACGCGGGCCTCGCCGAGGTGGTCTACAACGCGAGCTACCACCTCGACGCCCGCGCCGAGGCGCTGCTCGCCGAGGCCGGCGTGACGGTGCGCCAGGCGGCGCTGCCGGGCGCGTAGCCACGCGCCCGGCAGGCCTGCTACGGCGCCGCCTTCACCGCCGGGACCCGCCACGAGCCGTCGAGGATCGAGGGCGGCGTGTCCTTGGGCCAGTACAGGCGCAGCATCGGGACGAAGCGGCCGGCCGGCGCGGGGAGCCAGTTCGCCTCCTTCTCCGGGCCCGGGTGTTCGTGCTGGAGGTAGAGGTCCACGGAGCCGTCCGCGTTCGCCTGCAGCGCGTCACGCGCGCTCAGCGTGTAGCGGTCGAGCGGGTTGTCCACGAAGAACATCTGCTCGTCGTACATCGTGAGCGACCAGAAGCCCTTCACCGGCGGCAGCTCGCCCTTCGCGAAGTGGATCACGTAGCGCTTGTTGCCGTCGTAGGGCTGCCCCTGCGCATCGCGCTCGCTCGCCGGGTAGACGGCGTCCTCGGGCCGGTTCGCACCGAGGCCGATCGCGGTGATCATCGCGCGGTTCAGGTAGTCCGTGCCGTAGATCCCCGTGCGGGTCGTGAACACCCAGCCGTTCTCGTTCCGCCCCGCCTCGTCGAAGTAGGCCAGGATCTTCGCGAAGGTGGGCTTCGGGACGGCGCGCAGCGCGTCGGCCGCGGCCGGGTCGAGCTTCGTGATGTCGAAGGGCTGCCCGGGCACGATCCCGAGCTTCGCGAGCTTCGCCACCATCGGTGCGTCGGCGGCGGCCGGGGGATTCGCCTCCATCAGCGCGGCCAGCATCCCGAAGTAGGCGGCCGCGTCGAGGGCGTTCACCTGGTCCCGGACGGGGGTCTTCATGTCGATCGCCGGGTCGACCTTGCCGGGCGGCGGCGTGTAGGGCTTCCCGTACGAGGAGAGCGGGACGAGCGAGATCGCGTCCTGCATGGCGTGCACGGCCTCGTAGTCCTCGGGGGTGCCGGTGCAGTAGATGCGCCCGAGCAGCCAGACCAGCGAGGTCGGCGACTCGTACTGGACCACGCCGGGAGGCAGGGTGCCCTTCCAGCCGGGCCCGGTGATCGCGTAGACCTGCGCCCGGGTGCCGGTCGTGCGCTTGCCGGGCACCTCGAACACCTCGGTCCAGCCGTCGAGCATCGGCATCAGGTAGTAGCGGTCGTGGGCGTCGGGAAGGGACAGGATCCAGGGCTCGGCCCCGACGTCGAGCCAGGCGGTGGTGTAGAGCGTGTCCGCGTTGGGCGCCGTCACGTCGCGGAACTTCGCGGTCGGATAGGCGCGCATGCGGATCAGGTGCCCCATCGGCGCCCGCGTGCCGCCCGGCTGTTCGACGTTCGTCATCACCCGCCGGGTCATCTCCATCGTGACGAGCGGGTAGCCGTAGACGTAGGCCTCGGTACCGAGCGCAGTGGCTTCGGCCGGGGTGAGCGCAGCGGCAGGGGACGCCGCCCCGAGCAGCACGAGCCCGAGAGCGACGAAGGGCATGGCAAGACGCATCGATCCTCCTCTTCGGTCCGATCCGAAGCACCGTGGGGCCCATGCCAGCGGTGGCGCGGCCTTCGTGATCGCGGCCGCGCACCCCTGTCTGGGCGTCTGTTCGGGGGTCGGTAGCCAGCGCTTCGCACCCGGGCCTGTCATGTCACGCCACGCGGGGCGCCGCCCCGGCGGATCCTCGCGTGGCCCCGGCGGATCCTCAGCGGGCGCCGTCGAGGAGGGAGGCGAAGCCGCTCGGGGCGTGGGGGCCGATCACGAGCTGCTCGAGGACACCGATCCCCGCGCGGCCCTCGAGGCGGGCGTGGCAGAGCGTCTGGACGTGGAGGTGGCGCGGGTCGAGGGGCGCGCACCCGGCGAGGCTCCAGGACTCGCCGGCCACGGCCTCGGGGCCCTTCCACATCCCGTGGCCCCACTCGGGGTGGAGGTAGCCGATCCCGAGCATCTGGAAGTGCAGGATCGGCTCGAGGACGAGCGTGCGCCGGCCGCCGCCGGGCGCGATCAGGTCGATCTCGGCGCGTGCCGCGCGCCGCGTGCCGGGCTCCCAGCGCACCCGGTGCGCGACGTCCCGGGCCGGGGCGAGACCGGCCGGGTCGGTGGGGTCGCCCTCCGGCCCGAGCAGCGGAACCACCGCGCCGTACTGGTGCCAGCGCCCGCCGGTCGCGTCCTCGTTGACGTCGAAATGCGTACAGCAGTCGTCGAACCAGACGGGCGCCCACAGCCAGAAGAACTGCGGCGCACCCGCGACGGGCCCGGGCGCGCGCTCGCCGATCGGGCGGATGCCCCAGGAGCGGTCGCGGGTGCCGAGCACCGCCGTGGGCTCGACGGCCACGCGCTCGCCGGCCACCTCGAGCGCGCCCTGCCAGGTGCCGAACTGGGTGAAGCGCGTCACGTCCATCAGGAGCCGGCCCTGCTCGCGGCGCACGAAGCGGGGTTCCTCCACCGCGGCGGTGCGCGCGGCGAAGCGGAGGTCCGCGCCGAGGCCCCACTCGTTGGGCGCCACGCGCAGGCGCAGCGTGCGCATCGGCTCCTCGATCTCGACCGTGATCGGGCCCACCTGGAGCGCGCCGCCGGGTGCGGCTTCGCGCGAGGCGTGGAGCGCGTGCTGGCGGCCGCCGCGCACGACGCTGAAGGCGGCGTCCCGGATCCCGCGGTTCGGGTAGAGCCCGAAGGCCGCCGCGAAGTAGAGCGATCCGTCGCGCGCGTAGCCGTTGAAGAAGAAGCGGTCGTAGGCGTTGCGATCGCCGCTCGCAGGATGGAGCAGCGGCTCGGGGGTCTGGTGGATCGGATGGTCGTCGAGCCGGTGCAGCATGGGGCCCTCAGCCTCGTGAGATCTCTTCGAGCAACGATCCCTGCGCGAGCGGCGCCAGATCGCGGATCGCCTGGGCGGCGAGGTGGCCGCCGAGGAGCGCGCACACCGCGCCGGCGGCCGGCGGGGAGGCCGCGTCGAGCGCGACGAAGGCGGCCGTGAGGGCGGCGCGCGCGGCCTCGACCCGCGCCTCGGGCGCCTCGGGCCAGCCGGCGATCGGATCGGCGAGCCGCGCCGCGAGCCCGGCCTCGCCCGCCTCGCGCAGCGCCTCCGCGGCGTCGCGCAGCACCGCCTCGATCGACGCCGCCTCCGCCGCGAGGGGCGCGCGCGCCCACTCGAGCCGGCGCTCGAGGTTGCGCAGCACCTCCACCGCCGCGTAGAGCTGGCTCCGCGCGGCGCGCGCCTCGACGTGCGGCAGCACCTGCTCGAGGAGCGCCTGCGAGACGGCGGCCAGCATGCGCTCGGCGGGGATCCGCAAGAGAAGGGCTCCTCTCCTAGCCGGGCAGGGGCAGCCAGCCGCGCAGGGCGGCCAGCAGCGCGTGGAGGAACGCGAGCTGATGGTCGAAGATCGCCATCCGCAGGTCGCCGGTGCGGCCCTCCCGGAGCGCGCGCACGCCGGTCCCCATGATCGCGATCATCTTCACGATCGCGAGCACCTCGTAGTAGCGCAGCCGCTCGGGGTCGATACGGCACTGCGCGGCCTGCTCGTAGAGCGCGAGGAGCTCGGCGGGCGGCGCGAGGCAGGCGGCGCGCGGCGTCTGGGCGCGCCAGAGGTGCGAGAAGCACCAGGCCAGGTCCTCGGCCGGGTCGCCGAGGTGCACCATCTCCCAGTCGAGGATGCCGGTGAGCCGGGTGTCCGCGCCCGCGCGTGACACCAGCCAGTTGCCGAGCCGGTAGTCGCCGTGGAGGAGCGCCACCTCGCTCGCGGCGGGCGCGTGGCGGCGCAGCCAGACCAGCGCCTCCGCCACGACGGGCGCGGGCGCCGTGCCGCTTCGCTCGATCCGCGCCGCCCAGCGCTCGACCTCGGTCGCGGCCGCATGCCGCTCCGGGTCGCCCAGGAAGTCCAGGCCCCGCGCGCGCCAGTCGACGGCGTGGAGGCCGGCGAGGGCCGCCATCACCTGGGGCGCCAGCGCTGCGCGCTCGACCTCGTCGAAGGGGCCTTCGCCACGCGGGCCGGGCGCGGGGATCGGCACCTCGCCCGGGAGGCGCTCCATCACGTAGAAGGGCCGATCGAGGACCGCGGGGTCGCGCTCGAACCAGGGCGTGCGCGGCGAGGGCAGGGGATCGCCGGAGAGCGCGTGGAGGACCCGGAACTCGGGCTCGAGGTCGTAGGGCTCGAGCAGGCCGGCCGGCGGCTCGCGCTTGAGCACCCACGCGCTCTCCCGCTTCGCACCGGCGCCGTCCTCGGTCTCGAGGGTGAAGGTCAGCGTCTCCTGCGAGAAGCCTTCGGTCCGGGCCTCCAGCTCCCGCACGCGCAGCGCGCGAGCGCCAGCCATCCGTGCGGCGAGGAAGCGGCCGAGGCGTCCGGCGAGGTCGTCCACGACGCGCGGCACGCTATCCCAGGGCCCGCGGGCCGGCCAAGGCGATCAGCCGGCGAGCTGCTCCCAGAGCGCGTCCACCTGGCGCTCGGTCTCCGCGAGGCTGCCCCCGTTGTCGATCACGTGATCGGCGAGCGCGCGCTTCTCGTCGATCGGGAGCTGGGCGGCCAGGCGCGCCTCGGCCTGCTCGGCGCTGCAGCCGTCGCGCGCGATCGTGCGCGCGAGTTGGAGCGCGCGCGGTGCGTAGACGAGCACGGTGGCCTCGAAGGGCAGCGCCGAGGCGCCGCCCCGCGCCCCGGCGGCGCGGCTCTCGAAGAGCAGCGGGATGTCGAGCACCACGAGCGGTGCCTTCGCGCGGCGCGCCGCGTCGAGCTGGCGCGCCATCTCGAGCCCCACCTTCGGGTGCACGATCGCCTCGAGCCGCCGGCGCGCCTCGGGGTCGCCGAAGACGCGCTCGCCCAGGCGCTTGCGGTCGAGCGCACCCTCGGTGTCGAGGATCCCGGGCCCAAACGCGGCCACGAGCTCCGCGAGCATCGGCGCGCCGCGCGCCTGGAGCCGGTGCACGATCTCGTCGGCGTCGATCACCACGGCACCGCGCGCGCGCAGCATCGCCGCCACCGTGCTCTTGCCGGTGCCGATGCCGCCGCTCAGCGCGAGGACGCGGGTCACGGGCCGGCAGCGTACGGTGCGCGGGCCGCGCGCGCGACTACGAGCGCCCGAGCTCCTCCAGGCCCGCGACGCAGTTCTTGCCGGCGGCCTTGGCGCGGTAGAGCGCGCGGTCCGCGACGTCGAAGAAGGCGCGCCGGTCGCCCGCGTACTCGGCCACGCCGATCGAGACCGTGACCCGCATCGGCTCGCCCGCGGGGTCGAGGCCGAACAAGGCCTCGGCGACCGCGGTGCGCACCTTCTCGGCCAGGTAGGCGACGCCCTCCAGGTCGGTCCCGGGCGCCAGCACCACGAACTCCTCGCCGCCGTAGCGGGCCAGCACGTCGGACTCGCGCACGGACTCGTTCAGGATCCGCGCGATCCGCACCAGCACCGCGTCGCCCGCGGCGTGGCCCAGGCGGTCGTTGAGCGCCTTGAAGTCGTCGATGTCGATGAGCAGCAGCGCCAGCGTCTCGCCGGTGCGCGAGACGCGCTTGATCTCGCGGGTGAGCGTCTCCTGGAAGTAGCGGTGGTTGTGGAGCTTGGTGAGCCCGTCGGTGATCGAGAGCTGCTCGAGCACCTCGTTGGCCTGCTGGAGCTGCTCGTTCTGCTCGCGGAGCTGGCGGTGGTGCTGCTCGATCTCGGCGCGGTTGCGGCGCAGGCGCCGCGCCATGTCGTTGAAGGTGCGCGTGAGCAGTCCGATCTCGTCGCGGCGCGGCTGCTCGGCGATCTCCACCTCGAGCTCGCCCTGCGAGATGCGCCGCGCGGCCTCCGAGAGCTGCTCGAGCGGGCGCACGATCGCGGAGGTGATCTCGTAGGCGAGGAAGCTGAAGAGGAGCACGACGGCGAGGTCGATCACGAAGATGCGCGTCACTACCGTGAAGAGCGGCGCGTAGGCCGTCTCGAGGAGCTGTGCGACCACGAGGCTGGCGCCGCCGCTCGCGAGGGGCTGGACGACGGCGATCGCGCGGCGCTCGCCGGCGGCGCGGAACTCGCGGAGCCCCGGGCCCGCCGGGCCGGCGAGGAGCGCGGCCGGGAAGCTCGCGAAGGTGGGCTCGCCGGTCGCGCCGCCGCGCGCGAGGATCCGGCCGCGCGGATCGACCAGGTGGAGCCAGGCGGCGGGCGCGGAGCCGCCGGCGCCCCGCAGCGCCTCGGAGGGCTCGAGCGAGGCATCGAGCCGCCCGATCGCCTGGCCGCGGTCGTCGAGCACGGGCACGCCCATCACGAACCGATCGCCGGCGGGACGCAGGAGGGCGTCGGCAGGGAGGCCCGGCTCGCGCGGAGGAGGGCTCGGGGTCCCGGCGCACAGGACACCGGCGGTGTCGCGCAGGGCGAGGCCTGCCAGCTTCGAGCGCCCGCGGTGCCCGCGCAGGAGGCTCTCCGCCCCCGCCCGCGCCCCGGCGTCGCCGCCGGCGGCGGCGCGCACGGCGGGCGCCTCCGCGAGCCTCGCGAGCTCGTGCGCGAGCTCCGCCTGCTCGTGTCCGAGTGCCTCCCCGGCGGCTTGCAGGGCGGCGGGAAGCTCGTGCTCGAGATGCGAGCGCAGGAAGGAGTAGCTCGAGTGCACCGCCACCCAGCTCACCACGACCGCAGTGAGGAAGGTCGACAGGAAGACGAAGAAGATGATCTTCGTCGCAAGGCTGTCGCGCGGCTGCCGGCGATCGGCGAGCCAGGGATCGGGCATCGGAAGGAGCTCCCCGCGTCCTCGCAGCATCGGCGCTCGCGCCGGCGCGCTTGATGGCCGGACGGGGCTTCACCCCCCCGGCGGGTCCCGGCGCCAACCCATCGGAAAGCCGAGCGAATCTTTGCGACCCGCGACCGCCTCGAGTAGAATGCGCGCGCTTTTTCGCGGGGTTGGCCCGCCTTCCGAACCTCACTGCGCCCGCCCGGCGCCGGCGCCCTTCGGGGCCGGCTGCCGCCCCCGGGCCCGCCGGAGCACCGGGATCACCGGATGACTCGCAGCCCCGAAGCCCAGGCTCCGCCGCCGAGCGCCGGCCCGGCCGGTGACGCCGCCGCCGCCACCGGCGAGCTCGGGCACCTGCGTGCCGAGATCGACCGGGTGGACCGCGAGATCCTGACCCGGCTCAACGAGCGTGCCGCGCTCGGCGAGCAGGTGGGGCGGGTGAAGGCGCGCCTGGGGACCGAGGTCCTGTCCGCGGCGCGCGAGCGCGATCTCGTGGCGGCCCTGCGCGCCGCGAACCCGGGCCCGTTCCCGGACGCCGCGATCGAGCCCGTGTTCCGCGAGATCATCTCGGCCACGCGCGCGCTCGAACGCCCGCTGCGGATCGCCTACCTCGGCCCCGCCGGCACCTTTGCCCACGAGGCCGCGCGCCGGACCTTCGGCGCGTCGGTCGAGCTGGTCGCGGTGAGCCCGATCGCCGAGATCTTCGCGGCCGTCGAGCGGGGCGCCGCCGACCACGGGATCGCGCCGATCGAGAACACCACCCAGGGCGTCGTCACCGAGACCTACGACACGCTGGCGACGGCGGAGGTGGCGCTGTGCGGCGAGGCGCTGCTGCGCGTGTCGTATCAGCTCCTCTCGCGCAGCGGCCGGCTCGAGGAGGTCCGGCGCGTGGCGTCGCATCCGCAGGGCCTCGCGCAGTGCCGGAGCTGGCTCGACCGCCAGCTCCCGGAGGCCGAACGCGTCGAGACCTCGAGCACCGCGGCGGCCGCGCGGCTCGCGGCCGGCGACGGCGACGTCGCGGCGGTGGCGAGCGCGGTTGCCGGCGAGACCTACGGCCTGCTCCCCGCGGCGCGCGCGATCGAGGACCGGCGCGACAACACGACGCGCTTCCTGCTGCTCGGGCGCAAGCCGCCCGCGCGCAGCGGCGCCGACCTCACCTCGGTGCTCTTCACCGTGCGCAAGGCGCAGCCCGGCGCCCTGCACCGGCTGCTCGAGCCCTTCGCCCGCCACGGCGTGAACCTGACCGCGATCCAGTCGCGGCCGATGCCCGGCAAGCCCTTCGAGTACCTGTTCTTCCTCGACCTCGAAGGCCACCGCGAGGACGCGGCCGTCGAGGCGGCGCTCGCGGAGGCAGCCGCCCACGCGCACTCGCACCGCGTGCTCGGCTCCTTCCCGCGCGCCGGCATCGGCGAGGGAGCCGCGCCGTGAGTCTCGCGGAACGCGTGAAGCCGTGGATCCGGGACCTCGCGCCCTACGTCCCGGGCAAGCCCATCGAGGAGCTCGAGCGCGAGCTCGGCGTGAGCGACGTCGTGAAGCTCGCCTCCAACGAGAACCCGCTCGGTCCCTCGCCGAAGGCCGTCGCGGCGGTCCGCGAGGCGCTCGGCGGGCTGCACCGCTACCCGGACGGCGCGAGCTTCCGGCTGCGCGAGAAGCTCTCGCGACGCCTCGACGTCGCGCCCGGGCAACTCGTCTTCGGCTGTGGCGCCGACGAGATCCTCGAGCTCGTCGCGAAGGCCTTCCTCGGGCCGGGCGACGAGTGCGTGTTCGCGTGGCCCTCCTTCGCGATGTACCCGATCGTGACGAAGGGCATGGGCGCGACGCCGGTGGCGGTGCCGCTCGACGCGGACCTCGTCCACGACCTCGCTGCGCTCGCAAGCGCGGTGGGCGCGCGCACGCGCGTCGTCGTGGTGTGCAACCCGAACAACCCGACCGGAACGAGTGTCGGCGCCGCCGGCTTCGACCGCTTCGCGGCCGCGCTGCCCGCCGACGTGCTGCTCCTCGTCGACGAGGCCTACGTCGACTTCGCGCGCCGCCCCGACTTCCCGGACGCGCTCGCCTGGGTGCGGCGGCGGCCCGGCACCCTGGTCGTGCGCACCTTCTCGAAGAGCGTCGGGCTCGCCGGGCTGCGCGTCGGCTTCGGCGTGGCCGATCCCGAGCTGGCCGGGTACCTCGAGCGCGCGCGCCACCCCTTCAACGTGAACCTGCTCGCCGAGGCCGCGGCGGTGGCGGCACTCGACGACCGCGAGCACCTCGAGCGTACGCTGCAGCTCAACGCCGAGGGCCTCGACTTCCTGAGCCGGGAGCTCGGCGCGCTCGGCATCGAGGTCTGGCCGAGCGAGGCCAACTTCCTGCTGGCCCGGCCGGGCCCCGGCGCCTACGAGCGCCTCCTGCGCGAGGGCGTGATCGTGCGGCCGCTCGCGGGCTTCGGGATGCCCGACCACGTGCGCATCACGATCGGGCTGCCCGAGGAGAACGAGCGGCTCGTGAAGGCGCTGCGCCGGATCGCGGAGGAGCGCGCATGAGCGCCGGCCGGCCCGGAGACGCGACGCCCGCACCGCTGCGCTTCGAGCGGATCGCCGTCCTGGGCCTCGGGCTGCTCGGCGGCTCGCTGGCCTGGGCAGCGCGCGAGCGGGCGCTGGCGGCGGAGGTGGTGGGCTGCGGGCGGCGCGCGGAGCCGCTCCGCCGCGCCCGCGAGCGGGGCCTCGTCGACCGCACCACCGCCGACCCGGTCGCGGCCGTGGCAGGCGCCGACCTGGTCGTGCTCGCGACGCCGGTGGGCGCGATGGCGCCCCTGCTCGCGCAGGTGGCGCCGGCCCTCGCGCCGGGGGTGCTCGTCACCGACGTCGGCAGCGTGAAGGCGCTGCTCGCGGACACCCTCCCGGGGCTGCTTCCCCCCGCCGCCCGCTTCGTCGGCTCGCACCCCATGGCCGGGAGCCACGAGAAGGGGCCCGACCACGCCCGGCCCGATCTCTTCGAGGGCGCCGTCTGCGTCGTGACCCCCGTCCCGGGCGATGCCCCGGAGGCGGTCGAGCGGATCGAGGCCCTGTGGCGGGCGGTCGGCGCCCGGGTGGTCCGCCGGGACCCGGCCGGGCACGACCGCGAGGTGGCATGGATGAGCCACCTTCCCCATGTTCTCGCCTTCGCGTACGCCCGGGCGCTCGGGGAAGCCCCGGCGGGTGCGCGTGCCGTGGCCGGGCCCGGGTTCCGAGACTTCACCCGCATCGCGCGGAGCGACGCGGAGTTGTGGGCCGACATCCTGGTTGCCAACGCGAAGGCGGTGGGCGGCCCGCTGGCCCGGGTGGCCCGCGAGCTCGCCGAGGTCGCCCGAAGGCTCGAAGCGGGCGACTCCGACGCACTCGAGCGATGGATCACGGAGGCTCGCGCGCGGCTCGCCGACGACGGCCGCGAGGAATAGAGGCAGGCATCTCGCCCGAACCGGGGGCGCAAACCCGGAAATCCAGGCCACGCAGGGGCGTGGCCCCGAAGGGAGTTCACACCAACCGCATGACTGATTCGCATTCGACCGAGAGCTTTGCGGAGCTGTTCGAGAAGGCGGCCCGCACCATCAAGGAGGGCGAGGTCGTCCAGGGCACCGTGCTCGGCATCGACAACGAGCACGTGCACGTCGACGTCGGCTTCAAGTCCGAGGGCCTGATCCCGCTCTGGGAGCTGATGGCCGACGACGGCCGCGTGCTCGTGAAGCCGGGCGACCGGGTGGACGTGTTGATCGAGGAGACCGAGGACGCCGACGGGCGTATCGCGCTCTCCAAGGAGAAGGCGGACCGTCTCAAGATCTGGGACGAGATCAGCCGCGCCTACGAGGCCGACGAGGCCGTGGACGGCGTGATCGTGGCGCGCGTGAAGGGCGGCCTCTCGGTCGACATCGGCGTGAAGGCGTTCCTGCCCGGCTCGCAGGTGGACCTGCGCCCGGTGCGGAACCTCGAGGCGCTGATGGGCGAGCGCACCCAGTTCAAGATCATCAAGTTCAACAAGCGGCGCGGCAACATCGTGCTCTCGCGCCGGGCGCTGCTCGAGAAGGAGCGCGAGCGCCAGCGCCGGGAGACGCTGCAGACCCTCGAGGTCGGCCAGATCGTCGACGGCGTGATCAAGAACATCACGGACTACGGCGCGTTCATCGACCTCGGCGGGATCGACGGCCTGCTCCACGTGACCGACATGTCGTGGGGCCGGGTCAACCACCCGAGCGAGATCTTCCAGGTCGGCGACCAGCTGAAGGTCAAGGTTCTCAAGTTCGACCCGGAGACCGAGCGCGTGTCGCTCGGCCTGAAGCAGATCCAGCCCGACCCGTGGGTGGACGCCGCGCACAAGTACCCGATCGGCAAGCGCATCCAGGGCAAGGTCGTGTCGCTCACCGACTACGGCGCGTTCCTCGAGCTCGAGCCGGGCATCGAGGGCCTCGTGCACGTGTCGGAGATGTCGTGGACGAAGCGGGTCAAGCACCCGTCGAAGGTGGTCTCGGTGGGCGACGCCGTGGACGCCGTCGTGCTCGACATCGACGAGGGCAACCGGAAGATCTCGCTCGGCATGAAGCAGATCGAGCCGAACCCGTGGAGCTTGATCGAGGAGAAGTACCCGGTCGGCACCCACGTGCGCGGGACGGTCCGAAACATCACCAACTTCGGGGTCTTCGTCGGGCTCGAGGAGGGCATCGACGGCCTCGTGCACGTCTCGGACGTCTCGTGGACGGAGCAGATCAAGCACCCGAGCGAGAAGTTCAAGAAGGGCGACGAGGTCGAGGCGGTCGTTCTCAAGATCGACAAGGAGAACGAGAAGTTCTCGCTCGGCATCAAGCAGCTCCAGGCGAACCCCTGGGACGACATCCAGCGGCGCTACCCCCTCGGCTCCGAGGTCGAGGGCGAGGTGGCGAGCGTGGCCGACTTCGGCGCCTTCGTGCGCCTGTCGGAGGGCATCGAGGGCCTGATCTACACCGGCGAGCTGGCGGCGGAGCCGGTGGCGAAGCCCTCGGACGTCGTGAAGGAGGGCGACCGCGTCAAGGCGATCGTCACCCGCGTCGACCCGAACGAGCAGAAGATCTCCTTGTCGATCAAGGCGATCCACGACCAGCACACCCGGCAGGCGCTGGCCGAGCAGGCGGCGCAGCAGTCGAAGAGCCAGCGCTCGACGCTGGGCGACCTGCTGGCCGAGAAGCTCGGGCGCAAGAGCGAGGAGTAGGAGGCGGCTGCCGGGCCGACGGCTCGGGGGGAGGCGATGACGAAGAGCGGTCTCATCGAACAGGTCGCGGAGCGCACGCCGCACATCTCGAAGAAGGACACCGAGGTCGTGGTGAACACGATCTTCGATGCGATGACCGATGCCTTGCGCCGCGGCGAGCGCATCGAGATCCGCGGCTTCGGGAGCTTCCAGGTGAAGGTCCGCGAGGCGCGCGACGGCCGGAACCCGAAGACGGGGGAGATGGTGAACATCCCGGCCAAGCGCACGCCGTTCTTCAAGGTGGGCAAGGAGCTGAAGGAGATGGTGGACCGCGCGCCCGCCGGCGGCGGCGCCACCGGTGACTCCGGAGAGCGGCTCCGGGCCTGATTCCCCCGCCAGCGCCCCCCGGGAGCTTCTCGATGCGGACGTTCCGCCGCCTGCTCGCGCTCGTGGCCTTCGTCGCCGCGCTGGTCCTCGGCTGGCGTTTCGCCGGCGCGAACCTCGCGCCCGTGAGCGTCGACTACCTGTTCGGTGCGGCCGAGGGTCTACCGATCTGGCTGGCCCTGCTGGCGGCCTTCGCCGTGGGCTTCGCCCTGGCCGGGCTGGCCGGCCTCTACCAGATGGCGCGCCTCGGGCTGACCGCCCGCCGCTGGCGCAAGGTCGCACAGGGGCTCGAGGCGGAGCTGCACCAGCTCCGCAATCTTCCCCTCGCCGCCCCCTCGGATGCCGCGCTGCGCGGCTCGGCCGGCGCGCCGGCGCCCGGCACCCTCGACCCCGCGCCCCGGGGCCGCTGAGGCGTCGTGCCGGGCTGGTGGCGAGGGCGCTGGCGGGAGGAGGCCCCGCAGGACGCCGGGGCGGCCGTGCGCCGGGCCCTCGTCGCGGTGCTCGACCGCGACCTCGAGCGCGCCGAGGGCCTGCTGACCGGCGTCGTGCAGCAGGACTCCGGCGAGCTCGACGTCTACCTGGCGCTCGCGCGGCTGTTCCGGGAGCGCGGCGAGGTCGGGCGCGCGATCCACGTGCACCAGAACCTGCTGCTGCGCCGGGACGTCGGCGAAGCCGCCCGCTTCGCGGCGCTGGTCGGGCTCGCCGACGACTTCCGCGCCGGCGGCTTCCTGCGCCGCGCGATCAGCGGCTACGAGGAGGTGCTGCGCGAGCGCCCGGATCATCCCCGCGCGCTGCGCGCCCTGGTGCGCCTGCTGGCCGGTGCGCACGAGCCGCGCCGCGCGATCCCGCTGGCGCGCCGGCTGGCGCGGGTCGAGGGCCGCGAGCCGGGCACCGCCGAGGCGCCGCTCTGGGCGGAGCTCGCCGAGCTCGAGCGCGCGCAGGGCCGCGGCGACGCGGCGCGCAAGGCGCTGCGCCGCGCGCTGCGCCGGGACGCGGACTGCACGAGGGCGTGGCTGGCGCTCGGCGAGGTCGAATCCGAGCTGGGCCGGCCGCGCAAGGCGCTCGCCGCCTGGCGCCGCGCGGTGTCGCTCGATCGCCGCGCGGGGCCGCGCGCGTACCCGCGCCTGGCGGCGACCGCCGCCGCGCTCGGTCGCAGCGGTGACCACGAGGCCTGGCTGCGCGGACTCACCGACGAGCAGCCCGATGACCTCGAGGCGCGCCTCGCCCTGGCGCAGGTGCTCGCGGCGCGCGGCGCCGCCGACGAGGCCGAAGCAGCCCTGCGCGCCGCGCTCGAGCGCGACCCCGACGCGCTCGCGCCGCACCTGGCGCTGGGTCGCCTGCTGCTCGCCGAAGGCCGCACCGACGCAGCCGCCAAGGCGCACGAGGAGCTGCTCGGCGTCCTCGAGCGCCGCGCCGACGCCGGCATCCTCCGCGACGGCTTCGAAGTGGACGCCTTCGCATGACGCGCAGTGCACTCGACACGCCGATGATGCGCCAGTACCTCGCGCTCAAGGCACGCCATCCGGACGCGCTGCTCTTCTACCGGATGGGCGACTTCTACGAGCTCTTCCTCGCCGACGCCGAGCGTGCGGCGCCGCTGCTCGACATCACGCTCACGACCCGCGACAAGGGCAAGCCCGATGCGGTGCCGATGTGCGGCGTGCCGGTCCACGGCGTCGACCCCTATCTGAAGCGGCTCGCCGAGCTCGGGCTGCGGGTCGCGATCTGCGAGCAGGTCGAGGATCCGCGGGCGACCGGCGGCCGGCGGCTCGTGCGGCGCGAGGTGGTCGAGGTGGTGACGCCCGGCCTGCTCGGGGACCCGGAGGGCCTCGACGCCGCGCGCGAGGTGGCGCTGGCCGCGCTCGCCCTCGGCGCACCGGGCGAGGAGGCCGGCCTCGCCGCGCTCGAGGCGTCGACCGGCGAGTTCCGGGCCACCGCCACGGCGGCAGACACCACCGGCCTGGCTCCCGGACCGCTCGTCGAGGAGCTGCGCCGGATCGCGCCACGCGAGCTGCTGCTGGCGGCGCCGATCGAAGCGACGCTCGCCGCCTCGCTCGGCGCGGCGCTCCCCGGTGTGGTCCTGACCCCGGTCGACCCCGCAAGCTTCGCCCCGCGCGAGGCGCCCGCGCACCCCGACGGCTTCGACCCCCAGGCCGCCGACGCGGCCACGCGCGCCGCCGCCGCGGTGCTGGCCTACCTCGGCGCGCTCCAGCCCTTCGCGCTGCGCCACGCCGCCGTCCTGCGCCGCTACGCGCTCGGTGACGCGATGGTGCTCGACGCCGCGACCCGCACCCACCTCGAGCTCTTCACGAGCGCCGAGGACGGCAGCCGGCGCGGCACCCTGGTCGAGCGCCTCGATGCGACGCTGACCCCGATGGGCGCGCGGCGCCTCGCCCGCTGGCTCGGCTACCCGCTGCTCGATCCGGCCGCGATCGGCGCCCGCCAGGACGCCGTCGCGTGGCTCGCCGAGCGCGACCGCCGGCGCGCCGCGATCCGCGAGCGGCTGCGCCCGGTGCGCGACCTCGAGCGCGGGCTCGCGAAGGCCGCGCGCCCGAGCGCGACGCCCCGCGATCTCGCCGCGCTGCGCGCGTCGCTGGCCGCGCTGCCGGCCCTGGCGGAGGCCTTCGCCCCGGGCGGCGACGACTGGCTTCCGGGCGCCGAGGGCGCGCCCCCGCCCGCGCTGCCCCGGCCGCGGCCGGTCGAGGCGGCCTGGCGCCTGCTCGAGGACGCGCTCGTCGACGAGCCGCCCGTCCTCCTGCGTGGCTCGCGCGGCGCCGGGGAGACCGGCTTCGTGCGCGACGGCTACCGGCCCGAACTCGATGCCCTGCGCGACGCGGCCCGCAAGGGCCGCGAGTGGATCGCCGGGCTCGAGGCGCGCGAGCGCGAGCGGACCGGCGTGGCGAGCCTGAAGGTCCGCTTCCACCCGGTCCACGGCTACGGGCTCGAGGTGACGAAGTCGAACCTGGGCCGCGTGCCCGGCGACTACGAGCGCAAGCAGACCCTGGCCGGCGCCGAGCGCTTCACCACGCCGGAGCTGCGCGAGATGGAGGCGCGCGTGCTCGGCGCGCACGAGCGCGCCGCCGCGCTCGAGCGCGAGCTGTTCGAGGAGGTGCGCGCGGAGCTGCTCGAGCACGGCGCCGCGATCCGCGCGGCCGCCGAGGCGGTGGCCGCGCTCGACGCCCTCCAGAGCCTTGCCGAGGTGGCGCGCCGCGACGGCTGGGTGCGCCCCGTGGTGGACGGCGGGGAACGGCTCGAGATCCACGCGGGCCGGCACCCGGTGGTGGAGGCCATGCGGGCGTCGCGGACGGGGGAGGCCTTCGTCCCGAACGACACCTGCCTCGACCCCGCGGACGCGCGCATCCTGCTCCTCACCGGCCCCAACATGTCGGGCAAGAGCACCTACCTGCGGCAGGTGGCGCTGATCGCGCTCCTGGCCCAGGTCGGGAGCTTCGTGCCCGCGGAGTCGGCACGGATCGGGGTGGTGGACCGCATCTTCACCCGGGTCGGAGCGTCGGACCGGCTCGCGCGGGGCGAGTCCACCTTCCTGGTCGAGATGCGCGAGACCGCGGAGATCCTCGCCCAGGCCACGCGACGGAGCCTCGTCATCCTGGACGAGATCGGACGCGGCACCAGCACCTTCGACGGCCTCTCGATCGCGTGGGCGGTCGCGGAGCACCTGCACGACGCGCCGGGGCTGCGCTGCCGGACGCTCTTCGCGACGCACTACCACGAGCTCGTCGAGCTGGCCGCCAGCCGGCCCCAGCTCCGCAACGCGCACTTCGAGGTCCGCGAGTGGGGACACGACGTGGTGTTCCTGCGGCGGCTGGTGCCGGGGGGCGCGAGCCGCTCCTACGGGATCCAGGTGGCGCGGCTCGCGGGCCTGCCCGACACCGTGATCGCGCGTGCCCGCGAGGTGCTGGCCACGCTCGAGGCGCACGCCGCGGACCCCGTCGCCGCACCCGCCACGCCGCGTGCCCGCCCCGCGCCCGCCGCCCCGCAGCTTCCGCTCTTCGAGCCCTCCGAGCCGCCGCTGCGCCCGGGCGAGCGCAGCGTCCTCGAGGAGCTGCGCGGGCTCGTCCTCGACCGTACCGCGCCGCTCGACGCGCTGCTCCTGCTCCAGCGCTGGCGCGAGCGGCTCGGCGGGGGAGGGCGCGGATGACGCGGGCCCGCACGTCGGCCCCCTCGCGGGTCCGGAGGCCCGCGCTCGCGCTCGCCGCGGTGCTGCTGCTCGCTCCCGCCGCCGATGCGGCGCCGGGTCGCGTGCTCGACGTCCGCCACTGGTCGTACGCGGGCTACACGCGCGTCGTGGTCGAGCTCTCGCAGCCCGCGAGCAGCGGTGCGGCCTCCGCGGGTGCGCCGGGGATGGCGCTGCGCCAGGCGCCTGCCGATCCGGCCACCGGTGCCCCGGCCCGCCTCTACCTCGACCTGCCCGGGATCCACGTCGGCCGCACGCGCGAGGAGCCGATCCGGGTCGACGACGGCCTGCTGCGCCGGATCCGGCTCGGCCAGTTCACCGTCGGGACCACCCGCGTGGTGCTCGACCTCGACCACTGGGAGCGGCACCGGCTGCTCCGGCTCACCGGTCCCGAGCGGGTCGTGATCGACGTCTTCGGCGCGCGCCAGGGTGCGCCCGCCGCCAGCTCGACGGCGCGTCCCTCGATGGAGCTGCGCCCGGTCGAGCGCGTCGTCGTGGATGCCGGGCACGGCGGCAGCGACCCGGGCGCGATCGGCCACGGGCGGCTGCGCGAGAAGGACGTGACGCTGCGTCTGGCGCGCGCGCTGCGCCGGGAGCTCCTGGCGCGCGGATTCGACGTCGTCCTCACGCGCGACGGCGACCGCACGCTCTCGCTGCTCGAGCGCACGGCGCTTGCGGAAGGGGCGGAGGCGGATGTGTTCGTCTCGCTGCACGCGAACTCCGCCCGTAACCGCGCGGCCGCGGGCATCGAGGTCTACACGCTCGACGAGAACGCGCTCCGCCAGACCCGGCGGCTCGCGGCCCGCGAGAACGGGGTGGCGCCCGGCGAGGTCGACGCGCTCCAGGGCCTGCTCACCCGGCTGCGCGTCTCGGAGGCCTCGGACCGCGCCGACCTGCTCGCGGACCTGGTGCACGAGGAGATCGTGCGCGGCATGGGCCGGCGCTGGCCTTCGGTGGCGGCCGGGCGCGGCCGGCTGCGCGGGCCCTTCTACGTGCTCTACCTCTCCGACATGCCGGCGATCCTGGTCGAGACCGGCTTCGTGACCCACAAGGGCGACGCCCGCCGGCTCCGCGACCCGGACTACCTCGACGCGATGGCGCGCCGGATCGCGCGCGGGATCGAGCGCTTCCGCGAGCAGAGCGGACCGCTCGTGGCGGAGCACCAGCCGTGAGCGCGCCGGAGGCTCGCCCGTGAGCGTTCCCGAGCCGGTCCGTCCCTGGCTCGCCGAGCTCGGCGAGCGGGGCGCGCCGGGCGGCGAGAGCGCCGGCGACGTGCTGCGCGCCGTCCGGGGCTACGTGGCGGCCGCCCGCGCGCACCTGGCGGAGGTCCATCGCAGCTCCCGCTCGGGCTCGCGCGTCAACGCGCTGCACTCCGACCTGATGGACCGGCTCGTGCGGCGCCTGTTCCAGATCGCGGAGGCGGAACACTTCGCCGCGCAGCCCGAGACCGAAGAGCGCATCGCGGTGCTCGCGGTCGGAGGCTACGCGCGGCGCGAGATGGCGATCCACTCGGACGTGGACCTCCTGCTCCTGCACGCGGGGGCGGTGACACCCTACGTGGCGCGCATCGCCGAGCGGATCCAGCTCTGGCTGTGGGACGCCGGGCTCACGGTGGGCTGCGCGACGCGCACGATCGCCGACACGATCGAGCTCGCGCGCCGCGATGCCACCGTCTTCACCGGTGTCCTCGACACGCGCTTCCTGTCGGGCGACCCGGTCTTCTACCACGAGTTCCTGGAGGCGATCCGGCGCGAGCTGCTCCTCGACGTCGAGCACTTCCTGGCCCGGCAGGTCGCTGCGATGCACGAGCGCCACGCCGCCTACGGCGAGTCGCTCTACCTGCTCCAGCCCAACGTCAAGGAGGGTGCCGGCGGGCTGCGCGACTACCACGCGGCCATCTGGGCGATGCGCGCCGTGCTGCCGACCGCGCGCGGGCTCGAGGACCTGCTCCACTACGGGCTGCTCAGCGAGTCCGAGATGGAGGCCTATCGCGACGGCCTCGACTTCCTGTGGCGCGTGCGCAACGAGCTGCACCTCTCGGCCCGGCGCCGCCAGGACCAGATGAGCTTCGACGCGCAGGAGCAGATCGCGGCGGCCTTCGGCTACCCCGACCGTGGGCCCGAGGAGCCGTTGCCCGTCGAGCTCTTCATGAGCGACTACTACCGCGGCGCGCGTGCGATCCGGACCTGGTCGGAGATCGCGATCGAGCAGTGCCGCGCCCGCGTGCGGCGGGCCCCGCTGCCGGCCGCTGCACCCGTGAGCGTCGAGGACGGCTTCCGGCTGGTGGGCGGTCATCTCGAGATCCCCCACGCCGCGCACCTGCGCGAGCGGCCCCTGCGCCTGCTCACTGCCTTCGCCGTGGCACAGGACCACGACGTGCCGCTCTCGCGCACCGCCCAGCGGCTGGTGCGCGAGAACCTGCACCTCGTCGACGAGCGCCTGCGCCGCGACCCGGAGGCCAGCGCGTGCTTCCTGCGCATCCTCGAGAGCGAACGGCGCGTGATGCGCTCGCTGATGGTGATGAACGAGCTCGGCCTGCTCGCGCGCTTCCTGCCCGAGTGGGAGCACATCGTCTGCCGCTGGCAGCACGTCGTCTACCACACCTACACGGTCGACGTACACTCGATCTTCCTGGTCGAGGAGCTGCGCCGTCTGTGGCGGGGCAAGTACGAGCGCGCACTGCCCGAGCTCACGGAGCTGATGCGCTCCTGCGAGGACCGGCCCGCGTTGTTCCTGGGCTCGCTGCTCCACGACATCGGCAAGGGCTTCGGCGGGGAGCACTCGGCCCGGGGCGTCCCACGCGCGCGGGCCTGCCTCGAGCGGCTCGGCCTCGCGCCCGAGCGGATCGAGCGGGTCGTGTTCCTGGTCGCCCACCACCTCTCGATGTCACACGTCGGCCAGCGGCGGGATCTCGCGGACCCGCGCATGATCCTCGAGTTCGCCAAGCTGGTGGGCGACCGCACCAACCTGAAGAACCTCTACCTGCTCACCTTTGCCGACATGCGTGCCTCCTCGAAGTCGGGCTGGACCGAGTGGCGCGGCGCGCTCCTGCGCGAGCTCTACGAGCGCACCGCCGAGGTCCTCGAGACGGGCCGGCCCGACGAGGCGGCCGCTCTCGCGACGATCGAGGCGCGGGTCGAGAAGCGCCGCCAGGCGGCGCGCGAAGAGCTCCAGGCGCTCGGCGTCGCCGAGGCGAAGATCGACGGCTTCTTCGAGGAGATGCCGCGCCGCTACTTCGTGTCGCACACGCCGCGGCAGATCGCACGCCACGCCAAGCTGCGGCTCTCGTTCTCCGACGCCAAGCAGGTGGTGACGGCGGTGCGCGAGATGCGCGGAGGCTTCTCGGAGCTGATCGTGTGCACGCGCGACGTCCACGGGCTCTACTGGCGGATCGCCGGGACGCTCACCGCGCGTGGGATCAACATCCTGTCCTCGAACGTCTACACGACGCGCACGGGGCTCGCGCTCGAGGTCTACCGGGTGGCGACGCCGGCCGGCGATGCGGCGGAGCGCGCGCGGACCTGGAGCGGCTTCGAGCAGAGCCTCGAGCGGGTGCTGGCGGGCGAGCTGCAGGTCGAGGATCTCGTGCAGCGGCGGCGGCGCCCGGTCGGACTGCCCGCGAGCCCTTCGCGGCTGCCGCCGAGCGTCGAAGTCTCGAACGACGAATCCGACTTCTACACGATCGTCGACGTCGCGGCGAACGACCGGCTCGGGCTCCTCTACGACCTGACCCGCACGCTGGCCGGACACGGACTCGAGATCTACGTCTCGAAGGCGACCACCGTGCTCGACCAGGTCGCCGACACCTTCTACGTGAAGGATGCGGCGGGCCGCAAGCTCGTGGACCCGGGGCGGGTCGAGGCGCTGCGCCGCGCGCTGCTCGACGCCGTGCAGCTCGACGAGGCCGCGCATGGCTAGCGCGCGCGCGGGCGGCCCCGCCGGCCTCGAGCTGGCCCGGGCGGTGGACGGCTTCCTCACGCACCTGGCCGCCGAGCGCGGGCTCGCGCGCAACACGCTCGCCGCCTACGCGCGCGACCTCGCGCGGCTGGCCACACATCTCGAGCGCGCCGGCGTGGCCGAGCCGGCAGCGATCCGCCCCGAGCACCTGCGCCGCTTCGCCGAGGCGCTCGACGCCGCGGGCCTGGCGCCGGCGAGCCGCGCCCGCGCGCTGGTCGCCGCGCGGCGCTTCGCCCGCCACCTGCTCGCGCGGGGCGTGCTCGCGCGCGATCCCGCCGAGGGGCTCCTCGCGCCGCGCCAGGCGCGCCGGCTCCCGCGCGTGCTGCGCGAGCCCGAAACGGAGGCGCTGCTGGCGGCCGCCGCGGGGGAGGGCGCCCTCGCCCTGCGTGACCGTGCGATGCTCGAGGTCCTCTACGGCGCGGGCCTGCGTGTCTCGGAGCTGGTCGAGCTGCCGCTCGCGGGTCTAGACCGCCGCGCCGGCTTCGTGCGCGTGCGGGGCAAGGGCGGGCGCGAGCGGATCGTCCCGCTCGGCGAGCCGGCGCTCGCGGCCCTCGACGCCTGGCTCGCCGAGGGACGCCCGCGTCTGGCCCACCGCGGGCGGCGCGCCGCCGACGCGGTGTTCCTGTCGAGCCGGGGCACGGCCATGACCCGCCAGAATTTCTTCGTGCGCCTGCGCGGGCTCGCGCGGCGCGCGAACCTGCCCGCCGAGCGCGTCTCGCCCCACGTCCTGCGCCACTCCTTCGCCACCGACCTGCTCGAGGGCGGCGCCGACCTGCGCGCGGTCCAGGCGATGCTCGGGCACGCCGATCTCGCGACCACCCAGATCTACACGCACGTGAGTCGGAGGCGGCTGCGCGAGACCGTGGAGCGGCATCACCCGCGCGGCGCCCGGCGCGCCCCGGCGGAGCCTGGCCGCCGGTGAGCGCGCTGGATCCCGAGGCCCTCGCGCGCGCGCTGCCGCCGGCGGCGGGCGGCCTGCTGGCGGCGGTGAGGGCGGAGGCGGAGCGGCGCGGCATCGCGCTCTGGCTGGTCGGCGGGCCGGTGCGCGATCTCCTCCTGCGCCGCCCGCTGCGCGACCTCGACCTGCTCCTCGAGCCGCACGGCGAGGGCGGGGCCGAGGCGCTGGCGCGTGCCGCGCTCCCCGGCGCGCGGGTGGCCGGCCACGACCGCTTCGGAACCGTGCGGGTCGCGGACGGCAACGCCGCGATCGATCTCGCCGTCGCGCGCCGCGAGCACTACGCGCGGCCGGGTGCGCTGCCGGCCGTCGAGCCCGGACCGGTCGAGGACGACCTGCGCCGGCGCGACTTCACGGTGAACGCGCTGGCGCTCGCGCTCACCCGGGCCGCCCGGCGGGGGCGGCCGGCGCTGCTCGATCCCGGTGGTGCGCGCGAGGACCTGGAGGCGCGGGTGCTGCGCGTCTTCCACGCCCGCAGCTTCCACGACGACCCGACGCGCGCGCTGCGCGCCGCGCGGCTCGCGGCGCGGCTCGGCTTCCGGCTCGCGCGCGGCACCCGCTCGGCGCTGCGCGATGCGCTGCGCGACGGCGCCTTCGCGGCGGTGTCGGGCGAGCGCTTCCGGCGCGAGCTCGAGCAGGTGTTCTCCGACGCGGCGCTCGGGCTCGATCCGGCAGCAGCGCTGCGCCTGCTCGACGAGTGGCACGTCCTCGGTGCGCTCGAGCCGGGTCTCGGCCTCCCGGCCGCGGCGGCACCGGCGCTGCGGCGCGTCGGCCGGGCGCTCGCCGGGCCGCCCTGGCCGCCCCAGCGCGCGCGCCCCTGGGTCACCGGCTTCGCGGTCTGGCTCGCGGCGGTCGATCCCACGCTGCGCCGCCGCACCCTGCGGCGGCTCGCCGTGCGCGGCGAGGGGGCTGCGCGGATCACGGCCCTGCCGCGTGCACGCGTGCGCTGGCAGCGCGAGCTCGCGCGTGCGCGCGGGCGCGGCGCGATCGACGCCGCGCTTGCGCCGATCGACGACGAGAGCCTGCTGGCGCTCTGGAGCCTCGCCACGCCCGCGGATCGCCGGCGCATCGCGCGCTGGGCGAGCGAGGATCGGGGGCGGCGCGCGCCGGTGACCGGTGCGGACCTGGTGGCGGCCGGGCTCGCGGGCCCGGTGGTCGGGGTGGCCCTCGCGCGGATCCGCGCGGCGTTCCTCGACGGCGCCGTGCGCGAGCGCGAGGCGGCGCTCGCGCTCGCGCGCGAGGTCGCCGCGCGCGAGGCGCGGCGGGCCCGGCGGCACGCACGGCGCGGCGCCGGCGCAGCGCCGGACGCCGGTTGCCCGCCCGACCCCGATCTGCCATGATGCGCGCCAGCTCCCCCCAGACGGCGCGCCGCCGGCACGCCAGGCCCGTTCCTCCTCCGGGAGCCGCCTCGATGTCCGCCGCCGACAGCCCTTCCACCGAGCGGAGCACGCTCGCCGGAGCGACGTCCGAGAGCCTGCTCTTCGAGCCGCTCGCCGAGGGCAGCGCGGCCTGCTCGATCCGCCTCCCGGTCTTCGACGGGCCGCTCGACCTCCTTCTCCATCTGATCCGCGAGGACGAGCTCGAGATCACGGACCTGCCGATCGCGCAGGTCGCGCGCCAGTATCTCGAGTACCTCGAGCTGATGCGCGAGCTCCACCTCGACGTCGCCGCCGAGTACCTGGTGATGGCCGCGACCCTGGCCTGGATCAAGTCGCGGATGCTGCTGCCCCCGGCCGACGACGAGGCCGAGGAGGACGGCCTCGACCCGCGGGCCGAGCTGGTCGCGCGGCTGCTCGAGTACCAGCGCTTCCAGGAGGCGGCCGCCGAGCTCGGCCAGCGGCCGCTGCTCGGCCGCGAGATCTGGGCGCCGCCCGGCGAGGCGCCGCCGCCCCTGCCCGAGGCCGAGCGCGAGATCGAGGTCGGCTTGCTGCCGCTGCTCGAGGCCTTCCGGCGCGCGATGCGCCAGACCCAGGCGGCCGGGCATGCGCACGAGGTGGTCACCGAGGCCGTCACGGTGCGCGAGCGCATGGTGACCGTGATCGACGCGCTCGAGGCCGCCGAGGTGGTCGAGTTCGAGGCGCTCCTGCGCGGCCCCGACGGCCGCTACGCCTCGCGTGCGGTCCTGGTCGCCACCTTCCTGGCGATCCTCGAGCTCGCGCGGATCACGGCGCTGCGGATCTTCCAGAGCCTCGACGACGCGGGCGCGCCCGAGGGTCCGATCCGGCTGCGCCGGGCGGGCGAGGGGGATCTGCGCGAACGCCTCGCCGAGGCGGTCTGAAGGAGGCCCGATGGAGGCTCGCGAGAAGCGCCAGGTGCTCGAAGCGCTGCTGCTGGCGGCGGCCGAGCCGGTCTCGGCCCAGAAGCTCGCAGGGGTGCTCGGCGAGGAGACGACACCGACGGAGGTGCGCGGGCTGCTCGCCGCGCTCGAGGCCGAGTACGCCGAGGCGGGGCGCGGCTTCCGGATCGAGGAGGTCGCCGGCGGCTTCCAGCTCCGTACGCTCCCCGAGCTCGCGCCGTGGCTGCAACGGCTGCGCCCGCAGCCGCCGCTGCGCCTCTCGCGCGCCGCGCTCGAGACCCTCGCCATCGTCGCCTACAAGCAGCCGATCACGCGGGCGGAGCTCGAGCTGGTGCGCGGGGTCGACGTCGGCGCCGTGGTGACGAGCCTGCTCGAGCGGCGGCTCGTGCGGATCGCGGGACACCGCGAGGTGCCCGGACGCCCGATGCTCTACGCGACCACCCGGCGCTTCCTCGAGGTCTTCGGGCTGGCCTCGCTCTCGGACCTGCCGACGCTGCGCGAGATCGAGGAGCTCCTGCGCGACCGCGCGGCGGCGGCCAGCGAGGCTGGCGAGCTGCCGGCCGGCGCGGCGGCCGCGACCTCCCCGTGTGACGGCGACGAGGAGGAGGGCGACTTCGATCCGGACGCAGAGCCCGAGCTCGAGCCGCCCGTCACCACCCACTAGCCGATGGACGTCGCCCGCCCGCGGCGCCGGCCGGTTCGCGAGCCGGCCTTCTAGGCATGTCCGCCGAGCGCGTGCAGAAGCTCCTAGCCGGCGCCGGACTCGCCTCGCGCCGTGCAGCGGAGGCGTGGATCCGCGCGGGCCGGGTGCGGATCGACGGCACGGTCGCCCGGCTCGGCGACCGTGCCGACCCGGCCAGCCAGACGGTCACGGTCGACGGCCGGCGCGTCGCGCTCGCGCGCCACGCCTGGTGGATCGTGCACAAGCCGCGCGGCGTCCTGACCACGGTGCGTGACCGCGAGGGCCGGCGCACGGTGATGGACCTGCTCCCTCCCGGGCTGCCGCGGCTCTTCCCGGTCGGCCGCCTCGACTTCGACACCGAGGGGCTCGTCCTGCTCACCAACGACGGCACCGTCGCCCACGCGCTGCTCCATCCCTCGCTCGGCAGCGAGCGCGAGTACCAGGTGACCGCCCGCGGCCGCATGAGCGACGCTTCCCTGCGCCGACTGGCGGCGGGGGTCGAGCTCGACGACGGGCCGACAGCGCCCGCGCGGGTCGGCCCCGCGCGCTTCGCCGCGCGCGCGGGCGCGACGCGCTTCGTGCTGGCCGTGCGCGAGGGCCGCAAGCGCCAGATCCGCCGCGCACTCGCGGCGCTCGGGCACCCGGTCGTGCGGCTCGTGCGCACCCGGATGGGGCCGCAGCGGCTCGGGCGGCTGCCGGCGGGGGGCGCGCGGCCGCTCACCGGGGGCGAGGTGCGGGCCCTCGAGCGCCACGCGGCCGCCCTCGCGCGGCAGCGTGGGCAGCAGGCCGGCGGCAGGCCGGCGGCGCAAGGGCCGGAGCGGCCGCACGAAGCCCGGCGTGCAGCTCGCGCGCAACCTCGCGGACCCGATCAAAATCCTTGATTCCGCAAGGGTTTTCGGTCTACGATCGGGCACTCCGAGAGGCTTGGACGATGTCGCAGCAGCCGCCCCGATCCCTCCCCTCGCGGGTTGCGCCGCGGGTTTCCCGTGGCCTCGCCGCGCTGGCCCTCGCCTGGCCGCTCAGCGCCGCCGGCATCACCGGCGTGTGTCCCGACGGGAGCGTCTTCGTCGTGAAGCGGCAGGCGGACGTGCCCTGCCGCGAGGCGAAGCGGGTCGAGCCGTCGCGCGTGCCGCCGCTGCGGCCCGAGAACCTGCCGCGGGCGTATCTCTGGGAGCTGCACCGCCAGAAGATCGACGAGAACAACCCCTACAACCTGATCGAGCGCGCCGAGAAGGTGCGCACGCTCGGCAACGCCGATCTCGGCGGCGCAGGGGCCGGGGCCGGCAGCGCCACTCCGGGTGCGGCGCCCGCGGCCGCACTGCCCCAGGTCTCCGCCGCGCCGCCCGTCCCGCCGCCGGCGCCCGCCGCTCCCCGCCCGAGCGATCTCGCCCTCACCGACGGTGAGCTGCGGGACCTCTTCTACCTGGTCGAGCTGTCCCAGAAGCGCACGCCCGCGACCTTCCTGCGCGCGGGCAAGGCGGGCGACGACAGCCTGCGCGTCTCGATCGCGCACTCGCAGGCCTTCGAGGAGCGGCTGCGCAGCGCCGGCGCCGAGGGAGGGCCCGTCCTGCTCTTCAGCGTGCAGCCGCGCGACGCCGAGCGCTTCCTGCCGAACTTCAGCTTCGTGCAGGGCCATCTCACCTTCTCGCCGCAGCGCGACGACCCGCGCCAGCTCGGCGTCCTCTCGGGCAGCCTCGGGGATCTCGCCGCCGACGAGCTGGTGCTCGGCTACGTGATCCTGCCCGCCAGCTTCGACCTCGGGCGCCCGCTCGACGTCTACTGGGACGACCGCCAGCTCGCCACCACCTTCCGCTGAACGGCGGCGGCCGGAACGGTCCGCAGGCTCCCGCTCAGCGGGGGACGGTGACGTAGAGCTGGGTGTAGAAGAACCGGCCGTCGGGCGCGCGGGCGATGCCGATCCCGGTCACGTTGAACATCGGGGCCAGCAGGTTCTGGCGGTGCAGCGGGGACGCGAGCCAGCCGGTGACGATCTCGCGGTTGGGGTCGCCGCGGTTCGTGAGGCCCACGTTCTCCCCCGCCAGCGAGATGCCGGTGACACCGCCGCGGGCCAGCCGGTCGGGCGGTGTCAGCCCCTCCGGCGTCTCGTGGGCGAAGTAGCCGCGCGCGATCATGTCGCGGCTGTGGGCGCGCGCCACCCGATCGACGCGCGGATCGCGCCGGAGGGCGATCAGGCCCTCGCGCTCGCGCACCTGATTGACGAGCTCGTGGAAGGCGGCCTCGAGGCGGGCGAGCTCGGGATCGGCGCCGTCCGCAGCCCGCGCAAGCGGTGCGAGGACGGCGAGCGTGGCCCACAGGGCAACCAGGAAGACGACGGCCTGGAAGGGCGTCCGGGGCATGGAAGGGGCCTCAGGGCGTCGCTGCCTTGGCTTCGTCGAGCAGCTCGCGCCGGACGAGCTTGCCACCGGCATAGTGCGAGCGCGTGTCGACCAGGCCGTCGCCGTCGGTGTCCTCCTCGAGCGTGCTGGGGCGCCCCTTCTCGTCGAAGTGCGTGATCTTCTCGGGGCGGCCGTCGCCGTCGGCGTCCTCGGAGCGGCGGACGATCTTGCCGGCGCTGAAGTAGTCGACCGTGTCGCGCACGCCGTCGCCGTTCGCGTCCTGCTCGTGGCGCGCGATCCGGCCCTTCGCGTCGTAGGTCGTCCAGGTGTCGGGCTCGCCGTCGTGGTCGCCGTCGGTGCGGCGGCGGGCGAGCTCGCCGCCCTGGTACGTGCTCCAGGAGTCGACCTCGCCGTCGCCGTCGGTGTCCTCGTCCCGGCGCGCGATCGTCTCGCCGTCCTGCTCGTACCAGGTGGTGCGCTCGGGCCGCCCGTCGTGATCCTCGTCGAGCAGCTCGCGCCGCCGGCCGTCCGACTCGTAGACCCAGCGGTCCGCGCGCCCGTCGCCGTCGCGGTCCTCGACCTCGTCGGCGGCCGCGGCGCCCGGGCTCGGGGCGGCCCCGCTCGGCGCCTCGGCCGGCGTGGGCTCGGCCGCGGGTGCTGCCCCGGGTGCCCGGCCGGCCCGGAGCGCCGCGAGCTCATCGGCGATCGAGAGCGAGGGGCGCGCGCTCGCGTAGCCGGCGGCGGGGCTGCCGCTGCCACCCGCCGCCGGGTGGCCGGGAGCGCCGCCGCGCTGCTCGAGGAGCTGCTGCTCGATCGCCTGCTGCTGCGCCTGCTCGGCCGCCATCTGGGATTGCTCGTGCGTGCCGTAGGGCGAGTCGTCGGGGAAGGGCACCCCCGTCTGCTCCTGGATGCGCTGGTAGGCGCGGCGGCGGAAGGCCTCGTCCTTGCCGGCGCTCACCTTGCGGTCGAGGGCCACGAACGGCCAGGCGACGACGGCGAAGGGCCAGAAGAGGGGGTTGCTCCAGAGCGGATCCTCGCGGCGCCGGATCTGGCGCGTGTCGATCGTGACGGCACCGCCGAGCGACTGCATCGCCGCCGAGGGCGTCACCTGCTGCGGGTAGCCCTGCGCCGGCGGGTAGCCCTGCGCTTGCGGATAGCCGCCCATGCCGGGGACACCGCTGCTCGAGGTGCTCCCGCTCGCCTGCCCGGGGCCGCCCATGGTCTGGCTCTGCTGGCCGTAGCCCGGCATGGCGGGTGCCGCGGCGCCCGGCGGGATGATCGTCGCCGTGGCGCCGGTGTTGAAGATCGGTGCATTGGGGAGGCCGGTGCTGCGCGCGGCACAGCCGGCGTGCCCGAAGGGCACCGAGAGCAGCAGCGCGGCGAGCACGAGGCGGGAACGCATGGGTACACCTCGGACGGGGCGGGCGGAATCGCCCGGCGGGCGATGCTGCAAGAAGCGTGCTCCGGATGCGAGGGGAGCCGATCCGCGCGGGCCCGCGCACGCCTGGTCCCCCCGTCTGCGCTCCGCCTGCGAGCCCCCTGCACCGGCCCGGATGGGAAGCCCGCTTCCCTTTCCCGCACGCGGATTTCCCTCGATGCCTGCGATGCTAGCCTCGCCCCCGGATGTGCGGGCGCTTCTTCCTCGCGACGCCGGGCCCGGAGCTGGCCCGCCACTTCGGGCTCGCGGCCGTGCCCGACGTCCCGCCGCGCTTCAACGTGGCGCCCGGCCAGCCCGTCCCCCTGGTCCGCGTCGAAGGGGAGCGGCGGGTGCTCGCCGCGCCGCGCTGGGGCCTCGTACCGGCCTGGGCCGCGGATCCCGCCTCCGGCCGCCGCCCGATCAATGCGCGCGCCGAGACGGCCGCGGGGTCGCCGCTCTTCCGCGCAGCGCTCGCCCGCCGGCGCGGCCTCGTGCCCGCCGACGGCTTCTACGAGTGGCAGCACGCGGGCCGCAGCGCGCGGCCCTTCGCGATCCGCCCGGGCGCGGGCGGCCTGCTCGCGATGGGCGCGCTCTTCGAGCGCTGGCAGCGGGGCGCCGAGGCGCTCGAGAGCTGCGCGATCCTGACCGTGCCCGCGGCCGGAGCGGTGCGCCCGCTCCACGACCGCATGCCGCTCCTGCTCGCGCCCGCCGACTACGAGCGCTGGCTCGACCCCGCCCTCGACGACCCCGCGGCGCTCGCGCCGCTGCTCGCGGGGCGCGGCGCGGAGGGGCTCGTGGCGCATCCCGTCGACCGCCGCGTGAACGACGTGCGCGAGGACGACGCGCGCCTCCTCGAGCCGGAGCGCGATCTCTTCACGGCCGGGGGGGCCGCGTGAAGGGCGTCCTCGTCACGCTCGCGCTGCTCGCCACCGCGGGCGCCGCGCTCTACTGGACCACGCTGTCCCACGCGGGCGTCACCTGCGAGGTCTGCATCCGCTACGAGGGCCGCGAGCGCTGTGCGAGCGCTGCCGCCCCCACCGAGCGCGAGGCCGAGCAGGCGGCCACGACGACCGCCTGCGGCGTCCTCGCCGGGGGCGTGACGGGCGCGATCGGCTGCCAGGCGACGGTGCCCTTCTCGCGGACCTGCCACGCGCGTTGAGCAAGCGGCGCCCGAACGGGGCGTTCAGGTCTCGCCGCTCGTCTCCTCGAGCTCGCGCTGCCGGGTCTCGGGCAGCCGGACGAGCAGGATCCCGGGCACGAAGAGCGACGCCGCCACGAGGCTCACCATCGCCGGCAGGTCGAGCCCGAGGACGGTGCCGGCGCCGACCACCCACAGGCCGAGGATCCAGCCGATCGTCTGGAGCAGCGTCAGCCAGGCCGCCGCGGCACCGCGCTGGGCGGTCGGGAAGAGCTCGGTCGCGAAGACGCGGATGATCACGTCGCCCGCGGAGCTGGCGAAGACCACCGCGACGAAGGCGAGCGGCAGCACCCAGCCGGGACCGTTGTAGAAGAGGATGCCCGCGACCGGGAAGAGGACGAAGGCGAAGAGCCCCACCTGGCGCCGCCCGATCCGGTCGCCGAGCCGGCCCGCGACGACGTTGCCGACGATGCCGACCGCGCCGCTCGTCATCAGCATCGCGGCGTAGCGCCAGGGCTCCCAGCCGTGCTGCTCCTGCACGAAGAGCGAGGCGAACTGGAAGAGCGAGATCGCTCCGAGCGCCTGGATCATGCCGGCGGCGCCGAGCAGCGAGGCACGGCCCGGGTTGGCGCGCGCGAGCGCGAGCAGCGAGCGCAGCGGGGCGGCGGAGGACGCGAGCCCGGCCTGCTCCGCCTGGTGGCGGCGGAAGCGCGCCGTCTCCGCGATCCGGCGCCGGAACATCGGGAGCAGCAGGAGCGGGATCGCACCGATCGCGTAGAGCGAGCGCCAGCCCCCGGGCAGCAGCTCGATCGTCGCGAACAGGAGTGCGCCGGCCCCGTGCCCGCAGGCCGAGAGCGCTCCCAGGATCCCGACACCCCAGCCGCGGTGCTCGGCCGGGAGCTCCTCGGCCAGCATCACCACGCCGACGGCGGCGAGCGTCGAGAGGAAGGCACGCGAGAGGAGCTGGAAGGCGACGAACTGCACGGGCGTCTGCGCGAGCGCGGTCGCCAGCGTGAACACGCTCATGCCGAGCACCGAGAGCAGGAAGACGCGGCGGCGTCCCAGGCGGTCGGCGAGCGGCAGCAGGAAGAAGGCGGCGAGCCCGCCGAGGCGCACCGCGCCGAGGTAGAAGCCGAGCCGCTCCTGCGCGATGCCGAGATCCCCGGCGATGTGCTTGAGCGCGGAGGTGAGGAGCGAGAGGTCGTAGTTCTCGAAGAAGAGCCCGAGCGCGACGATGCCGAGGATCCGCAGGTGCCGGTCCTCGAGCGCGGGCACGCGACCCAGGAAGGGCGGGATCCACCACGGGTTGCGGGTGCGCATCCGGGCCGGCTCCGGAGCCGGCGCCGGCGCGCGCGAAAGGGGATCCCTCACGGCGCGCGACGGTAGCCGGGCGGAGGCCCCCGGGCCGGCCGCGAGCGGGCGTCGGCGTGCGGGCGCGGACCCCGAGCGGCGGAAGCGGCCGGCGAGACGGAAGCGGCCTCCCGGGAGGGGCCCTACGCTCGGAGCGATGCGCTGGGCGTCCGCCGCGTCCGAGCTGCCCGACCCCGACGCCGCCGCCGACGAGGTCGCTGCGGCGGTGCGCGACGCCCTCGGCAGTCCTCCCGACGCCGCCTTCCTCTTCTTCGGCGCGGCCTTCGCGCCCGCCGCCGCGCGGCTCGCGGAGCGGCTGCGCGGCCGGCTCGGGGGCGGTCTGCTCGTCGGGTGCAGCGGCCGGAGCGTGATCGGGGCCGGGCGCGAGATCGAGGGGCGGCCCGCCGTCGCGCTCACCGCCGCGCGCCTTCCGCACGTGGCCGTGCGCCCGCTGCGGGTGGCGGGAGAGGGCTTCCCGCGCGGCACCGACGCCTGGTGCGAGGCCTTCGACATCGATCCCGCCGCGCACCCGCACTTCGTGCTGCTCGCGGATCCCTGGAGCTGCGACGCCGAGGCGCTCGTGCAGCAGCTCGACCGCGACTTTCCGGGCGCGGTCTCGATCGGCGGGCTCGCGAGCGGCGCGGAGCGGCCCGGCGAGAACGCGCTCGTGCTCGAGGACCGCGTGCACGCCGACGGCCTCGTCGGGGTGGCGCTCTGGGGCGACCTGGTCGTGGACGGGGTGGTCGCGCAGGGTTGCCGGCCGATCGGCCACCCCCACTTCGTGACGCGCGCGCGCGACCACCTGCTGACGGAGCTCGACGGGCGCCCCCCGATGCAGGTGCTGCGCGCGCTCTACGAATCATCGGGGGCACGCGACCAGGCCCTGATGCAGAGCTCCCTCTTCCTCGGCATCGAGATGCACCCCGAGCTCCACGAGTACCGCCGCGGCGACTTCCTGATCCGCAACCTGGTCGGCGCCGACCCCGACGACGGTGCGCTGGCGGTGGCGGCGCCCCTGCGCGACGGCCTCGTCGTGCAGTTCCACCTGCGCGACGCACAGACCTCGGCCCTCGATCTCGAGGAGCGCCTCGAGCGCTACCGGAGCACCCCGCGCCCGGGCGGGGCGCCGAGCGGCGCGCTGCTCTTCTCCTGCCTGGGCCGGGGCGCCGGCCTCTACGGGGTGCCCGACCACGACAGCGACGCCTTCCGCCGCCACCTGGGGGCGCTGCCGCTCGGTGGCTTCTTCTGCAACGGGGAGATCGGGCCGGTGGGGGTGCGCAGCTTCCTCCACGGCTACACGAGCGCCTTCGGGATCTTCCGGCCGCTTTCCGCGATCTGAGGACCCGCGCGAGCGCCGGGCGCCCGCCCGTGTGCGATCGCGCCTTCACTCGCTCGGGAAGGCGCGCCGCGCCGGCTCCTCGCGGGAGGCGGCGGCCAGCAGGTCGCCGTCGTTCTCGGTGACGTCGCCGAGGCGCGCCGCGAGCGCGTAGGCGCGGAGCTGGGTCTTGGTCATGTGGACCGCAAGCTCCGGCTTCGCCGCGAGCCGGCGTGCCCAGTCCTCGACCACGGCGTCGAGCTCGGCGGCGGGCACCGCCCGGTGCAGGGCGCCCCAGGCCTCGGCGCGCCGGGCGTCGAAGCGCTCGCAGAGCAGGATCGCCTCGCGGGCGCGGGCGGCACCGATCTCGTGGACGAGGCGCGCGCTCGCGCCCCAGCCGAGCGGGATGCCGAGGTCCACCTCCGGGATCGAGAAGACCGTGTCCTCGGCGGCGATCCGGAAGTCGCAGGCGAGCGCGAGCGCGAGGCCGCCGCCGACCGCGTGGCCGTGGATGCGCGCGATCGTGACCACCTCGCACTCCTCGATCGCCCGGCAGGCGCGCAGGCCGATCTGGGCGGCCTGGCGACGCTCGCGCCCGCCCGCCCCGGAGGCCACGGCCATCCGCTCGCGGCCCGGCGGGCTGCGCCGGTCGGCACCGGCGCAGAAGGAGACCCCGCGCCCACCGAGCACGACGACGCGGGTCGCGTAGTCGCGCTGGAGGCCGGCGAAGAGCGCCGCGATCTCCTCGAGCGCCGTGGTGTCGAGCGCGTTGCGCCGCGCGGGACGCGCGAGCCAGACGCGCAGGATCGCGCCGTCCCGCTCGGTCTCGAGGGTCTGCCACCGTTGCGCGGGCGAGGGCCCGCCGTTGCCCGCATTGCTCATGGTCGCTCCTCCGTCTCTTCGAGCCAGGCCAGGATCCGCGCGCGGTCGCCGTCGAGAGCCGGCGCCGCCGGCCGGGTCGGGGGATCGGGCGCACCGTCGAGCTTGATCGGATTGCCCGGCACCGGAAAGGGGCCGAGTCCCGGCTGCTCGACCTCGACGATCATCCGCCGCGCGCGCACCTGGGGCGTGGCCGCCACCTCGGCGACGTCCTGGATCGGCGCGCAGGGAACCCCGAGCGGCTCGAGCAGGGCCACCCACGCGGCGCGCGGACGGGCGGCGAGCGCTTCGGCGAGCGCGTCGCGCAGGGCGTCGGCGTGGGTGCTGCGCGCGGGGGCGGTGGCGAAGCGGGGGTCATCGGCCAGGGCAGGGCGCCCGATCGCGGCGGCGAGCACGCGGAAGAGCGCATCGGTGCCGCAGGCGATCACGAGCGGCCCGTCGGCGGTGGGATAGGCCTCGAAGGGCGCGATCGAGGGATGGCGCGTCCCGAGCGGGGCGGGCACCCGGCCGGTCGCGGCGAAGCGGGCGAGCGCGTTCTCGAGCAGCGCCACCTGGCAGTCGAGCATCGCCACGTCCACGCGCCGGCCGCGGCCGCTCGCCGCGCGCTCGGCCAGCGCCGCGGCCACCCCGAGCGCCGCGAAGAGCCCCGCCGCCAGGTCGCCGATGGAAGTGCCGACGCGCACGGGCGGCCCCCCGATCGGGCCCGTGATCGAGAGGATCCCGCCGAGCGCCTGGGCGACGAGGTCGTAGGCCGGGCGCTGCGCCCACGGCCCGGTCTGGCCGAAGCCCGACACCGAGGCGACGACGAGGCGCGGGTAGCGCTCGTGGAGCCCCTCCCAGCCGTAGCCGAGCCGCTCGAGCACGCCCGGACGGTAGTTCTCGACGAGCACGTCGGCGCGCGCGAGCAGGCGCTCGAAGAGCGCGCGGTCGGCCGGCTCGCGCAGGTCGAGGGCGAGGCTCTCCTTGCCGCGGTTGAGCGACAGGAAGTAGGCCGAGGTGCCCGCCACGAACGGCCCGATGTGGCGCGCCTCGTCGCCCACGCCGGGCCGCTCCACCTTGATCACGCGCGCGCCGAGCTCCTGGAGCTGGAGCGTGCAGAAGGGGCCGGCGAGCACGCGCGTCAGGTCGACGACGAGGGTGCCCGCGAGCGGGGCGGAGGCGGGCGGGGGCGTCGTGAGCGGGCACATGCGGGGGCGCAGGGTATCGTTCCCGGCCCCACCGCGAACGACCCGAGGGCCCCGCCTGGCACGCGCCGACCGCATCCCCGTGCTCGTGGTCTCGGGCTTCCTCGGCTCGGGCAAGACCTCGCTCGTGCGCCACCTGCTCGACGAGGCCCGGCGCCGGGGCGAGCGCCTGGCCGTCGTGTCGAACGAGTTCGGCGCGCTCGGGATCGACCGCGCGCTGCTCGGCGGGGCCGCCGCCGCGGGCGCGCCGGCGATCCGCGAGCTCGACGGCGGCTGCGTCTGCTGCGAGCTGAGCGACGACCTCGTGCGCACCCTCGAAGCGCTGCGCCGCGAGGTCGCGCCCGACCGGATCGCGATCGAGACCTCGGGCGTGGCGCTGCCCTACGACGTGCAGCTCTCGCTCTGGCGGCCGCCGGTCGCCGACTGGATCGCGGACGACCTCGGGATCGTGCTCGTCAACGCCGAGCAGCTCGCGGAGGGCCGCGAGCTCGGCGAGACCTTCGAGCAGCAGGTGAGCGCCGCCGACCTGCTCGTCCTGAACCAGGTCGACCGGGTGCCGGAGGCGCAGCTCCCGGCGCTCGAGGCGCGCCTGCGGGCGCTCGAGCCCGAGGCCCGGATCGTGCGCGCCGTCCACGGCCGGCTGGCGCCGGCCCTGCTCGAGCCCCCGGCGACCGACGCGCCCGGCCCTCCGCCCCCGCGCGGGCATCCCCACCCCCACGCCCACGAGGCCTTCACGCACGAGACGATCGAGGTGGAGGCCGGCGTCGCGGAGCGCGCGCTGGTCGAGCGGCTGCGGGCGCTCGGCGCGCTGCGCGCGAAGGGCTGGGTCGAGACCGAGGCGGGCCCGCGCCTGGTCCAGGGCGTCGGGCGGCGCATCGAGCTCTCGCCGGGGGCGCCGCCGGGGCCGGCGTGGCGGGGCCGGGTGGTGGTGATCCGCCGCAGCGGCGGCTGATCGGTGTCGGAGACACCCGTCCGTGTCGAGGTACGGCGGCTCGCGGCCCTGGCCTGGCCCGTCGCCGCCACCCAGGTCGGCAACATGCTGCTCGGCGTGGTGGACACGCTGATGCTCGGCCGCTTCTCGGTGGAGGCGCTGTCGGCTGCGGCACTCGCGAACGTCTGGGTCTGGGGAACGCTCCACGTCGCGATGGGGGTCGTCTTCGGGATGGACCCGATCGTGGCCCAGGCGCACGGCGCACGCGACGGCGAGCGCGTCGCGCTCGCGCTCCAGCGCGGCCTCGTGCTGGCGCTCGGGCTCAGCGTCCCGCTCGGGCTCGCGTGGCTGCTCACCGAGGAGTTCCTGCGCGCGATGGGGCAGGACCCCGCGCTGGCGGCGGCCGCGGAGCGCTTCACGCGGCTCCAGATCCCGAGCGTGCCCTTCTTCCTGGGGTTCTGGGCGCTGCGCCAGTACCTGCAGGGGCGCGAGATCGTGCGCCCCGCGCTCTGGGTGATGGTGGGCGCGAACCTCGTCAACCTGGCCGGGAACTGGGCCTTCGTCTACGGCCACCTCGGGATGCCTCGCCTCGGCCTCGAAGGCTCGGCGATCGCCACGAGCCTGAGCCGCGCGGCGTGCCTCGTCGGCCTGGCCGCGCTCGTGCTGCGCGCGGGGCTGCACGAGGGCGCCTGGGTGCCCTGGTCGCGGCGGGCCCTCTCGCCGCGCGGCATCGCCGAGATCCTCGCGCTCGGCCTGCCGGTCGGACTCCAGATCTCGCTCGAGGCCTGGGCCTTCTCCGGAGCTGCGCTGCTGGCAGGCCGGATCGGCACCGAGGCGCTCGCGGCCCACACGATCGTGCTGAACATGGCGGCGCTCTCGTTCATGATGCCGCTCGGGATCGCGCTCGCGGCGGTGACGCGGGTCGGCAACCTGATCGGCGCGCAGCGGCTCGAGGAGGCGCAGCGTGCGGCGTGGGTGGCGCTCGGTCTCGGCGCAGCGGTGATGGCGGCCTCGGCGCTGGTCTTCCTCGGCTTCCGCTTCGAGCTGCCCCGGCTCTACACCACCGATGCCGCGGTCGTGGCGCTGGCGGCCACCATCCTGCCGATCGCTGCGGCCTTCCAGATCTTCGACGGCGTGCAGGTGGTGGCGTGCGGGGTGCTGCGCGGGATGGGGCGCACGCGGCCCGCGGCGGTGTTCAACGCCGTGAGCTACTGGCTGCTCGGGATCCCCCTCGGCTGGTGGCTCGGGCTCCACGCGGGCTGGGGGCTCGCCGGCATCTGGTGGGGCCTGTGCATCGGGCTCGCGGTGGTGGCGTCGCTGCTTCTCGGTTGGATCCGGCATCGGGGGCCCGCGCACGCGGCGGTCCAGCTCGCCTAGCCAGCTACCATCGCGCCCCGCTGGCGCCCCAGGAGGTCCCGTGCGCTTCACCTTCGCCGAGTCGATGTGCGACCCCGCCCAGTACCTGCCCCTCGCGGTCGAGGCCGAGCGGGCAGGCTTCCACTCCTTCACGGTGCCGGACAGCCTCTGCTACCCGGAGGTCTCGGATTCGAAGTACCCGTACACGCCCGACGGGCAGCGCGAGTTCCTGCGCGGCCGGCCCTTCCTCGACCCGTTCTGCCTGATCGCGGCGATGGGCGCGGTGACCGAGCGGCTGCGCTTCACCACCTTCGTCGTGAAGCTTCCGATCCGGCACCCGGTGCTGGTGGCGAAGCAAGCGGCGTCGGTGGCGGTGCTGACGGGCGGGCGTTTCGCATTCGGGGTCGGGCTCTCGCCCTGGCCCGAGGACTTCGCCGTCACCGGGACCGACTGGAAGACGCGCGGGGCGCGCATGGACGAGATGATCGAGATCGTGCGCGGACTCACCACAAGGCCGGGCAGCCCGGCCGCGCAGCGAGCGGCCAGCGAGCGGAGCCGGTTCGGGCCAGGCGGCTTCTTCGCCTACGAGGGCGAGCACTACCAGGTGCCGAGCATCGCGATCTGCCCCGTGCCCGCGGCCCCGATCCCGATCCTGATCGGAGGTCATGCCGAGCCGGCGTTGCGGCGCGCCGCGCGGCTCGGCGACGGCTGGATGCACGCCGGCGGCGAAGCCGGAGACCTGAGCCGCCTCCTGGCACGCCTGCGCGCGCTGCGCCGCGAAGCCGGCCGCGAGCACGAGCCCTTCGAGGTCCACGTGATCGCGCTCGAAGCCTACACGCTCGACGGGGTGCGCCGGCTCGAGGACCAGGGCGTCACCGACGTGATCGTCGGCTTCCGCAACGCCTACGAGCCCGACACCCTCCCGCTCCCCCAGAAGATCGACGCCCTGCGCGCCTACGCCGACCGCATCGTTGCAAAGCTCTAGGGGACAGTCCCCGGCTCAGTAGCGATAATGGTCCGGCTTGTAGGGACCGTCGATCGGGACGCCGATGTAGTCGGCCTGGCGGGCGGTGAGGCGGGTGAGCTTCACGCCGAGCTTCTCGAGGTGGAG
>JAPSFT010000025.1 GCA_035063765.1 Deltaproteobacteria bacterium | reverse complement strand
GCGACGGCCATGGCTCGGTCGCGCGCCTTGCGAGCGGCCCGTAGCCGCGATCTCGGTGCACACCCAGCCGCCCGCGACGGCTCGAGACTTCGACGGCGAACTTCCGACACAGGACACTAGCGCAGCGAGATCGAGCCGTTCGAGGTGCGCAGCTTGATCGGGGTACCGCCCTTGCCGAGCTGGCCGGTGAGGCGGCCGCCGCTCGAGCGGGTGCAGCGGCACAGCGAGCGCTGGTTGCGGATCACGCCGTTGTCGACGCGCAGGTTCACGTCGGCGTCGACCTCGTCGGGCAGCTCGAGGGCGATCTTGCCGTTGCTCGTCGCGAGCACCACCGGGCCGCCGAGCTCCTCGATGGCGGCGTGGATCAGGCCGTTCGAGGAGGAGGCGTCGAGCGCGCCGCGATGGCGCTCGACCTCGATCTTGCCGTTGCTGGTCCGCGCCAGCAGGCGCCCGCACACCCCCGCGCACAGGAGCCGCGCGTTCGAGGCGTGGATCTCGACGTCGCCGCTCACGTCCTCGACGCGCACGGCGACGTTGCTCGAGCGGACCCGCAGGCCGTTGCCGAGGCCGGCGACGCAGACCTTCCCGTTCGAGGCCGAGACCTCGACGCGGGTTCCGCGCGGGACGCGCAGCTCGAGGTTCGCGTGCCCGCGCCGGTTCCAGCGCCGCGGCGCCTCCACCTCGAGCTCGGTGCCGGAGTCGGTGTCGTGGCGCACGAGGCGGATCTCCTGCGCCATCGCCTCCGCGGCCGCCGTGCTCTCGGCGCGCGCCACCTTCTGCATCTTCACCTCGACGTCGCTCCGGTCCTCGCCGAGGATGCGGGTCATGCCGTTGGCGTTGTCGAGGCGCAGCGCGCCCGAGCGCGGCGCCGGCAGGGTCCGTGTCTCGAGAACCTCGACCCGCTCGCTCCACGGGATGCCCGCGAGCAGCGAACGCAGGAACCCGCCGAGCCCGCCGCGGCCGTCGCCCTCCGCGCACGGGCCCTCGTGCTCGTGGACGTGCTCGTGGCCGTGACCGGCCCAGTCGGAGTGCGGGGAGCGCGAGCTCATGTCGCCTCCGCCGGTGCGAGCCGGGCGGCGTGCTCGAGCAGCCGCGAGAGCACCGGACCGCCCGGGCCGCGCAGCGAGATCGTCGCCGCCCCGCTGAGCTCGCTCTCGTCGGGGTTCACCTCGATCACGACGCCGCCGGCGCGCAGCACCTCGTAGGGGAACTCGGCCGCCGGGTAGACCGTCGCCGAGGTGCCGGCGACGAGCATGCAGTCGGCGCGCTCGACCGCGCGGAAGCAGGCGGCCAGCACGTCGGCCGGGATCGGCTCGCCGAAGACCACGATGTCGCCCTTCACGATCCCGGAGCAGCGCGGGCAACGCGGCGGCAGGTCGTCGGGGTCGATCGCGAGGGTGTCCGGCTCGAAGCGCGCGTTGCAGGCGAGGCAGCGCAGCAGGCGGTGGTTGCCGTGGATCTCGAGCACCTGCGCGTGCCCCGCCTGGCGGTGGAGGTCGTCGATGTTCTGCGTGATCAGCGCGGCGAGCAGGCCGCGGCGTTCGAGCTCGGCGAGGGCGAGGTGGCCGGGGTTCGGCTTGGCCTGGCGCACCGCCTCGCCGAGGGCCCGCATCCAGTCCTCGCGCGGTGCGAGCCGCTCGCGCCAGGCCCCGGCGGGGTCGCGCAGGAAGCGCTGGTAGCCGTCCATCGGGGGCTCGCCGTACCTCGTCCAGATCCCGCCCGGGCCGCGGAAGGGCGGGATCCCGCTCTCGACCGAGAGCCCGGCACCGGTCAGCGCCACCGCGTGGCGCGCGCCCACCAGGGCCTCGGCGGCGCGGCGGATCCCGGCGTCGAGGGTGGGGGTGAGCGCGAAGGTCGTGTCGGGGAGGTCCGTCATCGCGCGGGTCCTAGTGCAGCCGCGGGCCGGAGCGGTCGTCGTTCCGGGCGCGGCTGCGCCAGTCGTCGGTCTGCACGGCACGCAGCCGACGCCTCATCCGCCAGCGCCGCCAGCGGTACTTGAGCTGCGCGAGCGAGGGCACCGGCAGGCGCAGGGTCTCGCCGTGCGCACGCAGCAGGAGCCAGCCGACCAGCACGCCACCCAGGTGGCCGAGATGGCTGACGTTCGGCGGGCTGAGGATGGCCTCCATCACGAACAGGATCGGGATCAGCCAGATCGCGCGGAAGGCGACCGGCGGGAAGATGAACATGATCGTGCGATCGGGCCAGGTGAGCGAGTAGGCGAGCAGCACGCCCATCACCGCGCCCGAGGCGCCGAGCGTCGGGACCGAGAGCGTCGCCGGCGAGGCGATCCCGAGCCACACCGCGACCCACGGGTAGCTGACGATCAGGAAGCCCGCGCCGACACCGCAGAGCAGGTAGAAGCGCAGGAAGCGCTGCGCGCCCCATGCCATCGCGAGCGGCGAGCCGAACATCCACAGCCCGAACATGTTCGCGGCGATGTGGCCGAGCCCCCCGTGCAGCCACATGTAGGTGAAGGGCTGCCAGAGGTAGAAGCGCGTCCAGAAGTCGATGGGTGTGGCCGCGAACATCCCGGGCAGGATGTCGACCGCCTGCGCGAGGAAGACCGCGAGGTTGGCGATCAGGAGCTGCTTGATGACCGGCGGTGTCATCGGCGGCCCGAAGCCGACGCCGCCCGGCGGAACCCCGCGTCCGTACAAATCCGCTCCTCGTCGCGATCGCCGTGCCCATGGGGGACTCGCTCGATCGGGCTCGGGCCGGGCGTGCCGGCCGGTCGTGTCGCTCCGGTCGCTCCGGTCGCGATCGGTTTCGTTCGCTCGCCTCGCGGGTCGGGCGCGGCCCCGCGATGGCTCCGAGCGTAAGTTCCCGTGAATGCTCGGTCAACGAGCTTGACGGCCGATCACCGGCCGGGCTTCAGGCCCCGGCGAGATCGGTCATGACGCGCTCCGCCGTCGGGCGGTCGAGGCCCGCGAGGTCGAGCAGCGGCAGGTCGATGCCGAGCCGGCGGCGGATCCAGGCCAGGCGGGCGCGGCACTCCCGGACCGGGCCGGCGAGCACGGCCTCCCGCAGCTCTGCATCGGGAACCTCCGAGAACCAAGGGTTCCAGCGCCGGAACGCCGCGTGGACCCCGGGGTCGTCGGGGTCCTCGCCAGGGCGCGCGAAGACCCACATCGAGCGCGCGATCCGGGCCGGGTCGCGCCCCCGCCGCCCGCAGGCCCCGGCGAGACGCCGCGCTGCGTCATCGACCCGTGCGGCGATCGGCGGGAGGTTCACGTCCCAGCGGTCGGCGTGGGCGGCCACGACCTCGAGCATCCGGGGGCCGCGGCCGGCCACGGCGATCGGAAGCCTCCCGCCGCGCGGGAGCGGGCGCACGCGGGCGGCTTCGAGGCGGACGAAGCGGCCCCGGGCGCTCACCGTCTCGCCGGCCCACAGGCGGCGGAGCACGGGCAGGGTCTCCTCGAGCCAGGCGATGCGATCCGCCGCGGGCGGGAACGGGAGGCCGAAGCCGGCGTCGGCCGGGTGCGCGCCGATCGCGATCTGGAAGCGCAGGCGGCCCGGCGCGATCCGCTCGGCGGTCGCCACCGCCTGGGCCAGCTTCGCGGCGTTCCAGTGGTGCACGAGCCGCAGCGAGCCGATCTCGATCCGCTCGGTCGCGGCGAGCAGCGCCACGGTCGCCGTCCAGCCGTCGAGCACGTCGCCCTCGCCGCGCGAGGGCAGCATCGAGACGTCGCCGTCGACGAACGCGCAGCGGTAGCCGAGCGCCTCGGCCTGGCGCACCAGCGCGAGCAGGTCCGGCCACGCCCAGCAGTGCCAGCCGAGCGCGACGCCGAGCGCGCCGCTCAGCGCAGGCGCCCGAGCCGGCGGGCCGCGTGGACCAGCGCCAGCGCGCTCTTCGCGTCGGCGAGCTCGCCGCTCCAGACGAGCGCGAGCGCCGCGTCGAGCGCCATCGGCACCACCTCGATCACCTCGTGCTCCTCGCGCGCGGGCGGCACCTCGACGAGGTCGAAGGCGGCGAACAGGTGGATCCGCTCGTCGGTGAAGCCCGGCGTGGTCCAGATCTCGCCGAGCCGCTCGAGCCGCCCGGCGCGGCGGCCGGCCTCCTCCTCGAGCTCCTTGCGGGCGCACTGCTCGGGCGTGTCGCCGTCGAGCTTGCCGGCGGGCACCTCCCAGATCGTGCCGCCCGCGGCGTGGCGGTACTGCCGGATCAGCAGCACGCGCCCGTCGTCCTCGATCGGCACCACGCACGAGGCGCCCGGGTGGCGCACGATGTCGAGCTTCGCGACCGCTCCGTTCGGGAGCGTCACCTCCTCCTGCCACACGGTGATCGAGCGGCCCTGGTAGGCGAGGCGCCGGCTCATCGGCGCGCCTTGGGGACGGCGCGGAGCACGCCGGCATGCCGGCGCGGCCAGGGGCAGTCGGCGGCGAGCGGGCAGGCCTCGCAGTGCGGGCGGCGCGCCACGCAGCACACCCGCCCGTGGTGGATCACGCGGTGCGAGTAGAGCGTCCACTCCGGCTCGGGGATCAGCCCCATGAGATCGCGCTCGATCTTCACGGGATCCTCGTGCCGGGTGAGCTCGAGCCGCGCGTGGACCCGCTTCATGTGGGTGTCGACCGTGAGCCCCGGGACGCCGAAGGCGTTGCCGAGCACCACGTTGGCGGTCTTGCGCGCGACGCCGTGGAGCGAGAGCAGCTCCTCCATGGTGCCGGGCACGCGCCCGGCGAAGCGCTCCACGATGTCGCGGGCCGAGGACTGGATCGCGCGGGTCTTCTGGCGGTAGAAGCCGGTCGGGCGGATCATCGCCTCGACCTCGGCGGGCTTCGCATCGGCCAGCGCCGCGGGGGTCGGGTAGCGGGCGAAGAGCGCCGGGGTGACCTCGTTCACCTTCTTGTCCGTGCACTGGGCCGAGAGGATCGTGGCGACCAGCAGCTCGAAGGGACTGCGGAAGTCGAGGGCGCAGCGCGCGTCGGGGTAGGCGGCGGCGAGCCGGCGCACGATGCGCAGCGCGCGGCGTCGGCGCTCGGCGTCGGTCTCGCGAGCCATCGGCGCGCAGGGTAGCAGGAGGAAGGGGTGGCAAAGCGCGAGGAGCGGAGCACGGCGATCCCGTGGCTCGGCGAGGCGGGGGAGCGCGGCGAGGCGCTCGAAGGGCTCTACGTCGCGGGCGACGCCGGGCGGGGCGGGGCCGTGATCGCGCCTCCACATCCGCTCTACGGCGGCAGCATGGAATCGCCGGTCGTGACGGAGCTGGCGTGGGCGTGCACGAAGGCGGGGCTCGCGTCGCTGCGCTTCAACTGGCGCGGCGTCGGCGGGAGCACGGGCGCGCCGAGCGGCGCGCTCGCCGACGGCGCCGGGGACTTCGCCGCGGCGCTCCTCCAGCTCGGGCGCGGCGAGCCGGGGCCGCTGGTCGCCGCCGGCTACTCGTTCGGCGCCGCGGCCGCGCTCCTCGCCGCTGCCGATCAGCCGCGCGTCACGCACCTCGTCCTGGTCGCGCCGCCGCCGGCGCTGCTCGCTGCCGAGCGGCTCGGTGCCGGCGAGCGCCAGGTCCTGCTGCTCGCGGGCCGCCACGACGCGATCGCGCCGCCCGCGGCGCTCGAGGCGATCGCGAAGGAGCGGCCGGCTGTCCGCTTCGTCCTGCTCGAGGACGCCGACCACTTCTTCGCGGCAGGCCTGGCAGCGCTCGGCAACGAGGTCACGCGCTGGCTCGGTCGCTGAGCCCGCCCCGAGAATCGCCGGATCGCCGGGACTGTCCCCCTCAGAGGGCGGGCAGGCGGACGCGGATGCGGGCGCCGCCTCCGGCGCGGTCGCCGATCGAGATCGTGCCGCCGGCCTCGTCGACGAGGCGGCGCGCGATCGAGAGTCCGAGCCCGCCCGGGCGTCCGGCGTGGGTCGAGTACCAGGGCTCGAAGACGCGGCGGCGCAGGGCGGCCGGAATGCCCGGGCCGCGGTCCTCGACCGCCAGCTCGAGCGCGCGGCCGAGCGCGCGGCCGCCGATCCGCACGTCGCCACCGGCGGGTGTCGCCTCGAGCGCGTTGAGCGCGAGGTTCAGCAGCACCTGGCGCAGCGCGTCGGCGGCGATCGCCGGCTCCGGCAGCTCCGGGGCCAGCTCCACCGCGAGGTGCAGGCCACGTTCCGCCGCGCGCCGGGCGACGAGCTGCGCCACGGCGCTGACGGCCGCCGCCGCATCGCAGCGCCGCACCGCGTCGCCGCCCGCACTCGCCGCCCCGCGCGCCTGCTCGAGCAGCGCGTCGAGCAGCCGCTCCATGCGGGCGACCTCCTCGCCGGCCAGGGCGAGGAAGGGCCCGCGCAGCTCCGGGTCGTCGCCGCGCGCCGGGAGCAGCTGCAGGAAGGTCTTCACGGCGGTGAGCGCGTTGCGCACCTCGTGGGCGGTCTCGGCGGCGAGCAGGCCCACGCCCGCGAGCCGGTCGAGGCGCCGCAGCTCGCCGTCGGCCGGCTGCGCCTCGCTGCGGAGGGGCGCACGCCGCCCGGCCCGCGCCTGCGCGCCGGCCGGCAGCTCGCGCACATCGCGCTCCACGCCTAGAAGTCCATCCGCAGCATGCGCCGCGACTGCTCGGCCTCCTCCGCGCTACCCGCCGTCTCGGTGGGCTCGTTGCCGGAGAGGAACGCCTGGAAGTTCCCGCCGCCCTGTTCACCGGCGAGCTTGCCGGTGGAGGGGTCGATCCGTGCGTAGGACACGCCCTCGGGCACCGGGAAGTCGCGCACCGGCCGGCCCTCGTGGGCGGCCTTCATGAACTCGACCCAGATCGGGAGCGCGGCGCGCCCGCCGGTCTCCTTGGCACCGAGCACCTGGCGCACGTCGAAGCCCACCCAGACCCCGGCGACGACGTCGGGCGTGAAGCCCACGAACCACGCGTCGCCCTGGTCGTTGGTGGTGCCGGTCTTGCCGGCGGCGGGCCGGCCGAGCGCCCGCGCCTTCACCGACGTGCCGCCCGGGTGCTCGATCGGCGCGCGCAGCAGGTCCGCGACCAGGAAGGCGTGGGGTGGGTCGAGCGCGAGGCCGCTCGCAGCGGCTTCGGGCGCGGGCTCGGCGAAGGGCTGGCGCGCACCGGGATCGGAGGCTGCTGCGTGCCGCTGCTCGCGCTCGGTGCGCGGCGCGCTCGCCTGCGCGCCGGGTTCCGCGGCCGCCTCGCCCGGCTGCGGCGAGCGGAGCTGCACGTTCTCGAGCAGGACCTGGCCGTCACGGTCGAGGACGCGGCGGATGAAGACCGGCTCGACGCGCTGGCCGCCCGCGGCGAAGACACCGTAGGCGCTGGTCAGCTCGAGCAGCGTCACCGGGCTCGTGCCGAGCGCGAGGGAGGGATAGGGCGCGATCGGCGAGCGGATCCCGCAGCGGCGCACGATGTCGATCACCGGCCGGATGCCGACGTCGAGCAGGATCCGCACCGCGGCGTTGTTGAGCGAGCGGGCGAGCGCCTCGCGCATCGGGATGGGCCCGCGGAAGCGGTGGTCGTAGTTGGCGGGCTTCCAGACCTCGCCGGTGGTCGGGTCGGTGTACACGACCTGGGTGTCGTAGACGGTGGTGACCGCGGTGTAGCCGTGCTGGATCGCCGCCGCGTAGATGAAGGGCTTGAACGCCGAGCCGGGCTGGCGCTGCGCCTGCACCGCGCGGTCGAACTGGCTGCGCGCGTAGTCGTAGCCGCCGACCAGGGCGATGACCTCCTCGCCGTCCACGTCGAGTGCGACCAGCGCGCCCTCGACCTCGGGGGTCTGGGCCAGCACGAGGCGCAGCGGCTCGCCGGCGGGCGCCGCGGGCCGGGCCGCCGCGGCTTCACCGCCCTCGGCGCCACCGGCGGGCGGGTCGGGAGGCTTCGGGGCGAAGCGCGCGACGTCGCCCTTCGTGAAGACCTGCGAGATCTTCGTGCGTGGCACCGACACGCGCTCGAAGTCGCGCCGGCGCGCCCACGCGACGTCCTCGAGCGCGACCTGGCCGGTCACCCCGGACGCGAGCGCGACCCGCGCGCGGCCGGCGCCGTCGTCGACGTCGGTGACGACGCCGAGCAGCGTCCGGCCGGGCGCGAGGGGGGCGGCGCCCGCCGGATCGAGCCGGTTCTCGCGGCCGAGCCGCGCGGCCTCGCCCGCGAGGTCCGTCGTGTGGCGCAGCGGGCCCTTCCAGCCCTGGCGCCGGTCGAGCGCCACCAGACCCTCGCGCAGCGCCTGCTCGGCGACGCGCTGGAGCGGCAGGTCGAGGCTCGTCTCGATGCGCAGCCCGCCGTGCAGGACGCTGTCGCCGCCGAGCCGCTCGAAGAGCGTGCGGCGCACCTCCTCGGTGAACCAGGCGGCGGTCGCGGCGTCCGCGCGGCCCGGCGGGCCGGTGACGGCGGGCGGATGCTCGACGGCGTCGCGCCAGGCGGCCTCGTCGATGTGGCCGAGCTCGCGCATGCGGCCGAGCACGTAGCGGCGCCGCTCCTCGGCGCGCTCGGGGTTCACGTTCGGCGAGAAACGGGAGGGTGCCTTCGGCAGGCCTGCGAGCAGGGCGCCCTCCCCGATCGTGAGCGCGCCCACCGGCTTGCCGAAGTAGGTGCGCGCGGCCTCCCCGATCCCGTAGGCGCCCGAGCCGAAGTAGATCTGGTTCAGGTAGAGCGAGAGGATCTCGTCCTTGTCGAAGCGCTGCTCGAGGCGCCGGGCGAGGAACATCTCCTTGAGCTTGCGGTCGTAGCTGCGCTCGGGCGTCAGCAGCATGCTCTTCACGAGCTGCTGGGTGATGGTGCTGGCGCCCTGCTCGATCTCGCCGGCGGTGAAGTTCACCCAGGCGGCGCGCGCGATCGAGCGGATGTCGACCCCGCTGTGCTGGAAGAAGGAGTCGTCCTCGCCGGCGACGAAGGCGAGGATCACGTGGCGCGGGATCTCGTCGAGCCGCACGAGCCGGCGCCGCTCCTCGAAGAACTCGCCGATCGGCGTGCCGTCGCGCGCGTACACCTCGCTCGCGAGCGGCGGGTGGTACTCGTCGAGGCTCTCGAAGTCGGGAAGGTCGCGGACGATCACCTGGTAGAGCAGGAAGGCCGCTCCGGCCGCGGCCGCGAGCCCGAGGCCAGCCAGCGCGACGAGCCCGACCACGATCCGCATCAGGAGGCGGAGCAGGCCCCGCAGCAAAGATCGCATTCCCATCTCCCGAGGAGCGTCCGGCAGGCTAGCAGCCGCCCACCCGGGCGACGACGCGCGCCGTGGCCTCCGGCCCCCGGTCTGCGCTACCGCTTGGCGGCGTCCCGGAGGCCCCAGCGTGTCGCCCGGCCCGCTCTCGATGCTGTTCGTGATGGATCCGATCGGGTCCATCGACAGCACGAAGGACACCACCTTCGTGCTGATGCTCGCGGCCCAGGAGCGCGGCCACCGCGTGCTCTACTGCGAGCTCGGCGACCTGTCGGTGGACGCCGGCCGGCCGCTGGCGCGCGTGCGCCCGGTCGAGCTGCGCCGCGAGCCGGGCCGGCACTACAGCCTGGGGGAGCCGCGCAGCGTCGCCCTCGACGACGGCGCCGACGTGGTCTGGCAGCGCAAGGACCCGCCGGTGGACACCGACTACGTGGCCGCCACGCAGATCCTCGCGCTCTGCCGCCGCGCGCTGGTGCTGAACCGCCCCGACACCGTCATCTGGGCCAACGAGAAGCTCTACGCGCTGCAGTTCTCCGAGCTGATGCCCGAGACGCGCGTCACGCGCTGGATCCCGGAGCTGGTCGACTTCCTGGCCAAGATGGGCGGCCAGATGATCGTGAAGCCGCTCGGGGGCAAGGGCGGCGAGGGTGTCTTCCACCTGCGTCACGACGACCGCAACCTCTTCTCGATCCTGGAGACCGCGACCGGCTTCGGGACGCGCTGGGCGATGGCGCAGCAGTACCTGCCGGCCGTACGCGAGGGGGACAAGCGCATCCTGCTGCTCGAGGGCGAGGTGCTCGGGGCGCTCCTGCGGGTCCCTGCCGCGGGCGAGACCCGCGCCAACCTGCACGTCGGCGGAAGGCCCGCGCGGGCCCCGCTCGACGACCAGGACCGCCGCATCGTGGAGCGCATCCGCCCGGCCCTCCTGCGCGACGGCCTGTTCTTCGTCGGCATCGACGTGATCGGCGGCCGGCTCACCGAGGTGAACGTCACGAGCCCGACCGGGATCCAGGAGATCGACGCGCTCGAGCAGACCCGGCTCGAGCTGCGCGTGATCGAGGCCGCCGAAGGCCGGGCGCACCGGCATCGGAGCGCCCTGGAGGACGCCTCACCCGTTGCCTGAGCAGCCGGGTGCCCCTGGGGGCAACGAGCCTGGCGGCTCCCGTCGCACTCCCTCGCAGGTCCAGGTCCTAACCCCCCGGAAAATCGTTGACACCCACGGGGGAGCCGGGCACACTGCGAGGCGTCACCGCGGCTGCCACACCCCAGCCCGCGGCGTCTCCTCCCCTGCCGACTCGACGGCAACCGGCCCGGCATCCCCGGACCGCCCACACAGGAGAGAGACGGCCCATGGCCACCAAGATCGCGAGAACCGGCATCACCCGCGAGCGCGGGTGGCTCTACTTCCTCGACAAGAAGGGCGACGTGAGCCGCGCCCGGATGGCCCGCGGCGGCGGCAAGGCGCCGAAGGGCAAGCCGCAGGTCGTCGCCAAGGTCGGCGTGAAGCGCGAGGACGGCTTCCTCTACTTCATCGACAAGGAAGGCGACGTGTCGAAGGCGAAGATGGCGAAGCCGGGCGCGCGCCGGAGCACGGCACGCCGCGGCGCGAAGCGCGCCGCTCCGCGCCGCACCGCGAGGCGCACGCGCAAGCCGGCCGCTCGCCGCAGCACCGGGCGCGCCCGGCGCTGACGCGGCGCTGAAGCACGGAGGCGCAGCGGGAGCAACTGCTTCCGCGGCTCCCGGACGGCAGGCCGGCCCGCCCGGCCTGCCGTCCGGAGCGCCCCGGACCCGATCCCGGGTATGCTCCCGCGCGTGCCCGCCGAGCCTCGCCAACCCCCGATGGATCCTGCGCGGGGCGGCGAGCCCTACGCGATCCTGATCGTCGACGACGAGGAAGGCATCCTCGAGAGCCTCGAGCTCACGCTCGCCGACGACTACCGGGTCTTCACCGCGCGCAACGCCCAGGAGGGCCTCGAGATCCTCGAGCGCGAGCCGATCGCGCTCGTGATCGCGGACCAGGTCCTGCCCGGCATGACCGGCGTCGAGTTCCTCGAGAAGGTGATCGAGCGCAATCCGACGGCGATCCGCATGATGCTGACCGGCTACGCCGACCTCGCCTCGATCGTGCGCGCGGTCAACGAAGGCCGCATCTACCGCTACGTCGCGAAGCCCTGGGACCCCGACGAGCTGCGCCTCAACGTCCGGCGCGCGCTCGAGTCCTACGGCCTCGCCACCGAGAACGTCGCGCTCGCCGCCGCGCTGCGCGACGCCAACGAGCGGCTGCGCGCCGAGAACCTCTACCTGCGCCGCGAGGTGGAGCGCCGCTACGCCTTCGACAGCCTGATCGGCTCGAGCCCGGCGATGCAGCGCGTCTTCGAGGTGATGGAGAAGGTGGCGGGCACCGACGCGACGGTGCTGATCAGCGGCGAGACCGGCACCGGCAAGGACCTGGTGGCGCGCGCGATCCACTACGCCGGCGCGCGCAAGGCCGGCCGCTTCGTCGCCCAGAACTGCGGCGCGCTGCCCGACACGCTGCTCGAGAGCGAGCTCTTCGGCCACAAGCGCGGCGCCTTCACCGGCGCCCACGAGGACAAGAAGGGGCTCTTCGAGCACGCCCACGGCGGTACGATCTTCCTCGACGAGATCGGCGAGACCAACATGAGCATGCAGGTGCGCCTGCTGCGCGTGCTCCAGGACGGCGAGATCCGGCCGCTCGGCGCCTCCGACGTGCGCAAGGTGGACGTGCGCGTGATCGCCGCCACCAACAAGGACCTGCGCCGGATGGTGTCGGAGGGGAAGTTCCGCGAGGACCTCTACTACCGGCTGCGCGTGGTCGAGATCGCGATTCCCCCGCTGCGCGAGCGGCGCGAGGACATCCCGGTGCTGGCCCACCACTTCCTCGAGCACGCGACCGCCCGCATGTCGCGCCGCATCAAGGGCTTCACGAACGCCGCGATGGACCGGCTGGTGGCCTGCCCGTGGAGCGGCAACGTGCGCGAGCTCGAGAACGAGATCGAGCGCGTGGTGGCGCTGGCGGGCGACGCCGACACGATCACCGTCGATATGCTCTCGGAGCACGTGCGCGGGCGCCCGGCCGGCGACGAGTCCGCCGCCGCGGTCGAGCTGCCCGGCTTCGACTGGGACCTGAACCGCTCCGTCGACGAGCTCAAGCGCCGCATGATCCAGCGCGCGCTCGAGGAGACCGGCAGCAAGAGCAAGGCCAGCGAGAAGCTCGGCATCCCGCGCCAGTCGCTCCAGAAGATGATGAAGCGCCTCGCCATGGGCGACAGCACCAGCGACTGAGGCGGGGACAGTCCCGGCGATCCGGCGATTCGCTCGCTGCCCGCGCTTCGCTCGGACTACCGTCGAATCGCCGGATCGCCGGGACTGTCCCCGAACACCTCAGCTCGGGCGAAGGCGGGGGTGTCGTCGCGCTGGTAGCCCCAGGGCAGGGCGCCGAGCTCGGTGAGGAGGGCTCGCACGAAGGCGTCCTGGCGGCGGCGGGCGGGCTCGACCGGGACCCCGCGGTTGAGCACCGCGAAGTACACGATCCCCCGCCGCTCGGTGCGCAGCGCGCCGGCCAGCGCGCAGGCGCCGTAGGAGCCGTAGGTCCCCGTCTTGGCGACCACGACGCCGCGCTCGCCGGGGCCGTCGAGGCGGTGGCGCAGGGTTCCGTCGTCGACGCCGGCCACCGGCAGCGCGTCGGCGAGCGTGCGGCCGTGGCGTGCGAGCTCGGCCTCGAGCGCGCGCAGGATCGCCACCGTGGCGCGCGGGCTCATCCGGTTCCTGCGGTGCGCTCCGGCGCCGTCACCGAGGATCAGCTCCTCGCGCCAGGCCTCGGGCAGGATCCCGCGGACGTCCGCCTGCACGGCCGCGATGCCGCCGGCCGCCTGCGCGAGCGCGGCGAAGATGTTGTTCGAATAGCCGTTCAGCGCCTTCAGGAGCGGGATCAGGGGCTCCGAGCGGTGCGTGACGAGCGTGACCGGACTCGCCTTCGCGGGCACGGTCCCGCCGGTGAAGTGCAGCGCGGGCGGGGCGCCGTCGCCGCCCCCCTGCGCCCGCACCGCCTGCCAGGCCGCCGCCGGAGCGCCGCCTGCGAGCGCGCGCCGCAGGCGCGGGCCCGCCGCCTCCGACTCCCAGTCGAAGAGCAGCGGTCCCTGCACCACGAGCCCCCCGGCGACCTCGCGCACGCCCGCCTCGCGTAGGGCCTGCGCCACCAGGAGCGCGTTCTCGTCGACGAAGAACGGATCGCCGGCGGCGGCGACCACGAGCGGCCCGTCGATGCGCCCGTCGCGCAGCGGGCCGCCCGCCGCGAAGCGCGTCTCGAAGCGGTGCGCGGGCCCGAGCGCGCGCAGGAGCGCGAGCGTGGTCGGGACCTTCGACACCGAGGCCGGGTGCACCGGGCGCGCCGCTTGCTGGGCCACCAGCACGGTGCCGTCCTCGGCCTCGACGTAGACGCCCTGATCGGCGCCGACCAGCGTGCGCGCGCGCTCGGCGAGATCGGCGGCGCGCGCGGGCGGCGCGGCGAGGAGCAGCGCCAGCACCAGGGACGCACACGGCACGAACGCGGGCCGGGCGGACCCGGACGGACGGTGGACGATCACGAGCAACCCCCCCTTCGCTCCCGAACCGCGCGGGAAGATGACGCGGCTGGCAGTGCGCACCAGCCCGGCTGGACCGCGGCGGAGCCCATCGGGCGCCGCGAGCGCACCGCGAGGCCCCTGGCCCGCGCGGCGCACAGCGTGCGCCGGGAGGTCGCGCGCGGCGCCAGCTCCGATCCGGCTCAGAGCCCCCGCCACGCGCGCAGCCACGCCCAGGCGGTGGCGACGATCGTGTCGAGGTCGGAGCACGCGGGCGTCCAGCCGAAGCGGCCGCGGAAGCGCGTGGCGTCGGCGACCAGGACCGCCGGGTCACCCGGCCGGCGCGCCGCCGCCGCGACGGGCACGCGGCGCCCCGTCACGCGCTCGACGGCTGCCAGCACCTCGCGGATCGATCGGCCGGTGCCGGTGCCGAGGTTGAAGCAGCCGCTCGCGCCGCCCCCGAGCAGCGTCTCGATCCCGAGCCGGTGGGCGTCGGCGAGGTCGGCGACGTGTACGTAGTCGCGCACGCAGGTGCCGTCGGGCGTGGGCCAGTCCGCGCCGTGGAGCGACAGCGAGGGCCGCAGGCCGGCCGCGGCCTCGAGCGCGAGCGGGATCAGGTGCGTCTCCGGGTCGTGGCGCTCCCCGATGCCGCCCGCCGGGTCGGCGCCGCTCGCGTTGAAGTAGCGCAGCGCGAGCCAGCGCAGGCCGTGGGCGCGGCCTGCGTCGGCGAGCATGCGCTCGACCATCGCCTTCGAGGCGCCGTAGGGGCTCTCGGGCGCGAGGGGGGTGTCCTCGTCGATCGGCTGGCGCGCGGGGCTCCCGTAGACGGCGGCGGTCGAGGAGAACACGAAGGCGCGCACGCCGTGGGCCAGGGCGGCCGCGAGCAGCGCCGCGCTCGCAGCCGTGTTGTTGCGGTAGTAGAGGAGCGGATCGGCGACCGACTCGGGCACCGAGATCGAGCCCGCGAAGTGCAGGACGCCGGTGAAGGGCCCGTGCTCGGCGAGGACGCGCGCGACGAGCTCCCGGTCGCCAGCGTCGCCGCGCACGAGCGGGACGCCGGAGGCGACGGCACGGGCCGCGCCGGCGCGCAGGTCGTCGAGCACGACGACCTCGTGGCCGGCGGCGGCGAGCGCCCGGAGCGCGTGGCTCCCGACGTATCCAGCGCCCCCCGTCACCAGCAGTCGCGCCATCGTCCCTCCGCCCGGCGGGCGCGTGGTATGGTGACGGCCTGATGGCGACCGTCGAGCCCGCCCCCGAGCCGATCGAGCGCGTCTTCACCGCGAGCGTCGAGACGCCGATCGGCGCGCTGCGCCTCGCCTCGACGGCGCGCGGGCTCGCGTACCTGGCGCTGCCGCGCGCCGGGGGCCACGGCCTGGCCGGCTGGCTCTCGCGGATGGCGCCCGGCGCCCGGCGCGAGGAGGCCTTCGCGCCCAACCGCGACGCCGCCCGCCAGCTCGTCGAGTACCTGGCCGGCAAGCGCAGCGCCTTCGAGCTCGCGCTCGACCTGCGCGGGACGCCCTTCCAGCGCACGGTCTGGGCCTGGCTCGAGACGATCCCCTACGGCGAGACGCGCTCCTACGCCGACGGCGCGCGCGCGATCGGGAACCCGACGGCGGTACGCGCGGTCGGCTCCGCCAACGGCGCGAACCCGGTCTCGATCATCGTTCCGTGTCACCGCGTGATCCAGAGCGGCGGCCGCCTCGGCGGCTACGGCGGCGGCCTCGACCTGAAGCGCCGCCTGCTCGCGATGGAGCAGTCCGTCCGGCACCAGGGCGCGCTGCTGTAGCCGGAGCCCCCGCCCGCTGGTGGACGGTCAGGAGATCCGCTCGGCTGCTGGCGATCGGGCCCGTCCGCTGCGGTCGATCGCTCTCGAGCGGGTGTGGGGCGCCCGCTGCCCGGCAGCACCGCGCCCTACACCTGCTCCAGCGCCTGGGCGAGGTCGGCCACCAGGTCGTCGCCGTCCTCGACGCCGAGCGAGAGCCGGACCAGCGAGTCGGTGATGCCGAGCGCGTAGCGCTCCTCGCGGGTCTGGTCCCAGTAGGACATCGTGGCCGGCATCTCGATCAGGGACTCGACGCCGCCGAGGCTCGGGCCGATGTAGGGGAGGCGGACGGCGTCGACGAAGCGCTGGGTGCCTTCGAGGTCGCTCTCGAGCTCGAAGGTGACGACGCCGCCGAAGCCGCGCATCGTGCGCGCCGCCACCGCGTGGTCGGGATGGCTCGCGAGGCCCGGGTACCAGACGCGCCGGACCTTCGGGTGCGCCTCGAGCCAGGCCGCCACGCGGGCGCCGTTCTCGTTGTGGCGCGCCATGCGCAGCGCGAGCGTCTTGAGCCCGCGCAGCAGGAGCCAGGCGGCGTGCGGGTCGAGGATGCCGCCGAGCACGCCCACGGCGTCGCGCAGGCCCGCGATCAGCGCCGCCGGGCCCACCGCGCAGCCGGCGATCAGGTCGTTGTGCCCGCCCAGGTACTTGGTGGCGCTGTGCAGCACGAGGTCGGCGCCCTGCTCGAGGGCCCGCTGGTTCACCGGCGCAGCGAAGGTCGAGTCGATCACCACCTTGACGCCGCGGGCGTGGCACACGCGTGCGGCCTCGGCGACGTCGATGACCCGCAGGTACGGGTTGGTCGGGCTCTCGCTGAAGAAGAGCTTCGTCTCGGGGCGCAGCGCCTCGGCGAGCTTCTGCGGATCCGCCGGCTCGATGACGGTGGTCTCGACGCCGAGCCGGGTCAGGTACTGGGCGATGAACTGGCGGGTGCGGCGGTAGCAGTCGCTCGTCACCACGAGGTGCGCGCCCCGCGGCAGCATGGCCAGGAAGGTCGTTGTGGCGGCGCACATCCCGGACGCGAAGAGCACCGCGTCCTCGCCGCCCTCGAGCGCCGCCAGCTTGCGCTCGACCGCGCGCCAGGTGGGGTTGCCGTAGCGGCCGTACTCGTCGCGCACCAGCCGGCCTTCCTGGTAGGCGCGCACCTGTGCCGAATCCGGGAAGGTGTAGGTCGAGGTCTGGTAGAGCGGCGTGGTCAGGGCATCGCTCTCGCGATGCTCCCGCTCGCCGCCGTGGACCGAGCGCGTGGAATCGCCCGCCCCGGCAGGTCCGGAGCGGTGCGCGGAGCCGGGCTCCGTGCGGCGTTCGCTCATGGTGCTCTTCTTCTGGGGGGCGCTTAGCAATCTTCCGGAGGTCCGCGGTGGACCCGGGGGCCTGCAAGCGCCGGAAATCGCCCTGGAACGACGAACGGCAGAGTACGGGCGGCCCCCGGGCGCGTCAACCGACGCCGGCCGGCTCGCGGGGGGCAGCCCCGCGCGGACCCGGCCGCACGGATCCGGGTGGGGTTGCCGATTCGAACGGATGATTGAAACATCTGTTCGATGCGCTCCTCGGGCCGTTCGTCCTCCCGCCCGGGTCCGCCTGGCGGCGTCGCCGCCGGGGCGGCCCGTGGCGGCTCCGCCGCGAGCCTCGGTCGTGGCGGCTCCGCCGCGAGCCTTGGTCGTGGCGGCTCCGCCGCCACTCGCCGCCGCCTGCTCGCCGCTGCGGGCGAGCGTTTCGCGGCACGCGGGTTCCGGGGCGCGACGCTGCGCGAGATCGCCGAGCGCGCCGGCACGAACCTGGCCGCCGCCAACTACCACTTCGGCTCGAAGAGGGGTCTCTACCTCGAGGTGGCGCGCGAGCACTTCGAGGCGCTCGAGCACCGGCTGGCCGCGCAGGGCGCCGCCGTGGGTGGCGAGGAGGACCTGGCCGGCTGCTCGCGCGGCGAGGTGGAGGCGCTGCTGCGGGCCCGCCTCCGGACCATCCTGCGCTCCTTCCTCGAGGACGATCGGATCCACGCCTCCCTGATGCAGCGCGAGCTGCTCGACCCGAGCGACGCCCTGCAGATGATCGTGCGACGCTGGGTGCTTCCGCTGCGGGGGGCGATCGAGCGCATCCTGGTCAGGCTCGCGCCCGAGCTGGCTCCCGCCGAGCGCACGCGCGCGAGCTTCAGCACGGTCGGGCAGCTCGCCTTCTACCTGACCCACCGGCCGGCGCTGCTCCTGATGATGGAGCGGCGCGCCTGGCCGCGCGGCTTCGTCGACGAGGTGGCCGAGCACGTCACCGAGTTCACCCTGGGCGGCATCGAGCGGCTGCGCAGCCGCCGCCGCGCGCGGAGGCGCCGGTGAACCGCCGCCGGCTGCTGGCAGCAGCGGGGCTCCTCGCCGTGGCGGCCGCCCTGATCGTGTGGCTGCGCCGCGACGAAGGTGCGCGTCACTACACGGGCTTCGTCGAAGGCGAGCAGCGCGTGCTGCGCGCGGAGGTGAACGGGCGCGTGCTCGAGGTCGCCTTCGGCGAGGGCGACGCGGTGCCAGCCGGCGCCGTGGTGGCACGCATCGACCCGAGCGAGATCGACGCGAAGATCGCCTCGAAGCGCGAGGAGCTGGGCGTGCTCGAGGCCCGGATCCGCCAGCAGGAGGAGCAGGTGGCGCTGGTCGAGGCCACCTGGACCCAGGACGTGGCGGCGCAGGAGGCGGCGCTGCGCCAGGCGCAGGCCGACGCCGTCCTGGCGGCGCGCACCTTCGCGCGCACCGAGAAGCTCAGGGCCGACGGCGTCGTCTCGGTGCAGCGGCTCGACGAGGCACGCGCCGGGCACGACGCCACGCGCAGCGCCGTCGAGCGTGCTCGCGAGCTCCTGGCGCGCAGCCGCGCCCAGGAGGGCGAGATCGCGCTCGCGCGGCGCGCGCTCGAGGTCCTTCGCGGGCAGCTCGAGCTGGCCCGCGCGCAGCTCGGCGAGCTCGAGGTGCAGCGCGCGAAGCACGACGTACGTGCGCCGGCGGCCGCCAGCGTGGTGCAGGCACAGCTCCTGTGGCCGGGCGAGCTCGCGCAGCCCGGCACGCCGGTGCTCTCGGTACTCGACCCGCTCGACAAGTACGTGCAGATCTACGTTCCGGTGAGCGACGTGGACCGGGTGCGGGTGGGCGCCCGCGTCGAGATCGAGCTCGACAGCACGCCGGACCGGCGCGTGCCGGGCGAGGTCTCCTTCGTCGCCAGCGAGGCCAACTTCACGCCCGAGAAGATCGAGACCCGCAGCGACCGGATCGGGCAGGTCTACCGGGCCAAGGTGCGGATCCTCGAGGACGTCGAGCGCTTCCAGCCGGGTACCGAGGGCAACGTCTACCTGGTCGAGGAGGCCCCGCCGGCAGGGAGCGCTCCCCGCCGGGTTGCGAACGAGGTCCCGAGGGCGGCGCCGGCCCAAGAGGCGCCGCAGGCGGCGCCGGCCCAAGGAGCGCCGCAGGCGGCGCCGGCCCAGGGAGCGCCGCAGGCGGCGCCGGCCCAGGGAGCGCCGCAGGCAGAGCCGGCCCAGCGAGCGCCGCGGGCGGCGCCGGCGAGAGGCATGCCGTGAGGGCGGCCCCGGCCCGCGAGCGGCCGTGAGCGCGGCGCCCGCGGCGGCGGTCCCGGCCGTCCCGAGCGTGCGGCTCGAGGGCCTCGCGAAGCGCTTCGGCCGGAGGGCCGCGCTGCGGGGCGTGGATCTCGCGATCGAGGGCGCGCAGATGGTCGGCGTGGTCGGCCCCGACGGCGCCGGCAAGACCACCCTGCTGCGGGCGATCGCGGGCCTGCTCGAGGTGGAGGCCCGGCAAGCGTGGGTCCTCGGGACCGACCTGCGCGGCGACGTGCGCGGGCTCAAGCGCCGCCTCGGCTACGTGCCGCAGGTCTTCGCGCTGCACCGCGACCTCTCGGTGCTCGAGAACCTGCGCTTCACGGCGCGCCTGCACCGGATCCCGGCCGGCGTCTTCGCCGAGCGCAGCGAGGAGCTGCTCGTGCGCACCACCCTCGCGTCCTTCCGGGACCGGCCCGTCGGCGCCCTCTCCGGCGGGATGAAGCAGAAGCTCGCCGTCGCCAACGCGCTCCTGCCCGAGCCCGAGCTGCTGGTGCTCGACGAGCCGACGGCGGGGGTCGACGTCCTGGCGCGCGGCGAGATCTGGGAGATGCTCGCCGCCCGCAGCGACCGCACGCTGGTGCTGCTCTCGACCAGCTACCTCGACGAAGCCGCGCGCTGCCATCATCTCGTGTACCTCGACGAGGGGCGCGTCGTGGCGAGCGGGACGCCGGAGGCCCTGCGCGGCTCGATCCGGGCCGCGCTCTATCGCGTCTGGGGGGACGATCCGCGCGCGCTCGCCCGCGCCGCACGCGCGCTGCCCTGGGTGGGTGCGGTCCGCGGCAGCGGGCGCTTCGCACGGGTCGAGGTGCCGGCGGAGCGCTCGCCGGGCGCGGCCGCGGAGCGGGCCCTGCTGGCCGAGCTCCCGGGCGCACGGCTCGTCGAGAGGGTCCCCGTCGACATGGAGGCGACGCTCCTCGTGCTCGCGCGGGCCGGCGCCGGAGCCGCCCCGTGAGCGCGCCGATCATCGCGGCGCGCGGCCTCACCCGGCGGTTCGGCGCCTTCACCGCCGTCGACGGCGTGGACCTCTCGGTCGCACCTGGCGAGATCTTCGCCTTCCTCGGCGCCAACGGCTCGGGCAAGAGCACGACGATCCGGATGCTGATCGGGCTGCTCGAGCCGACCGCCGGCGCGATCCGCGTCGACGGCGTCGACGTGCGCGCGCAGCCGCGCGAGGTGCGGGACCGGATCGGCTACATGGGCCAGAAGGTGAGCCTCTACCAGGGCATCACGCTGCGCGAGAACGTGGAGTTCTACGCCGGCCTCTACGGGATCGAGGGCGGCGCGCTGGCGCGCCGCTGGGGCGCCGTGCGCGAGCGCTTCGCGCTGGCCGGCGCCGAGGACGAGCGGCCCGAGAACCTGTCGGCCGGCGTGCGGCAGCGCGCCGGCCTGGCGCTCGCGACCCTGCACGAGCCGCGCGTCCTCTTCCTCGACGAGCCCACCGCCGGCGTCGACGTCGCGAGCCGCGAGCTGTTCTGGGAGCGCATCCAGGAGGAGGCCGACGCGGGCCGCACGGTCTTCGTCACCACCCACTTCCTGGAGGAGGTGGACTACTGCGACCGGCTCGCCTTCATCGCCGACGGGCGCCTGGTCGTTCCCGATGCCACGCCCGAGTCGCTGCGCGCGGAATGGTCGGACGGCTACCGCATCGAGATCGCGGGTGGGCTCCCGGCCGCCGCGGGCGAGCGGCTGCGCGCGGCGGGCTTCGCGAGCGCACCGGGCGGCCTGCTCCGCATCCCCGCACTCGACACGGAGGCGCTCGACGCGCTCTCGACCGTGCTCGGCCCCGGAGCGGAGCTCCGCATCGAGCAGCCCACGCTCAACGAAGCGTTCCGCCGCGTGATCGAAGGCACGCAGCCCGGAGCCCCCCGGTGAGCGCGCCGCGCTCCGCGCGCCTGCGCGCCTCGCTGCGCCGGCTGCACACGCTCGTCGTGCGCGAGGCGCGCGCGACGCTGCGGGACCGCTTCACGATGATCACGCTCGTCGCGGTGCCGCTGGTCGCCCAGCTCGCGTTCGGCTTCGTGCTCTCGACGGAGGTGCGCGGGATGCGGATCGGGATCGTGGACGCGAGCGGGAGCCCGGAGAGCCGGCGGCTCGTGGCGGATCTCGCGGCGGGCGGGCAGTTCGCGCCGATCCCCTTCGCGAGCCGCGCCGAGGCGGAGCACGCCCTGGTGGCGGGCGAGCTGGGCGCCGTACTGGTGCTGCCGGCCGAGCTCGCGCGCTCGCTGCGCGGCGCCGATCGCAGCGTCGACCCCCCCGTCGCCCAGGTGCTCTACGACGGCGCCGAGACGATCCTCGCCGGCAACGCCGAGGCCTTCCTGCGCGGGCTCGTGGCCCAGAGCGGCGCCCGGCTCGACTCGCGCGTGCTCGACGGGACCGGCGGGCGCCGGGCACGCGCGGGCCCGGGCCCGGCCGGGCCCGGCTCGGTCGCCGTCACGGCCCATGCGCTCTTCAACCCGCGCTTCGACGGCGTGCCCTTCATGGTCGCCGGCACCTTCGGCTTCGTGCTCTCCTTCCTCACCGTCCTGATCACCGCCGTCGCGATCGTGAACGAGCGCCTCTCGGGCACCTTCGACCAGCTCCAGCTGACACCCGCATCGAACCTCGAGATCCTGCTCGGCAAGCTGATCCCGCTCGGCGCCGTCTTCACCCTCGACGTCGCCCTGATGGTGCTGGTCGCGGGCTTCGTGCTCGGCGTCTGGCCGGCCGGCAGCCTCGTGCTCTTCTTCGCGGTCTCGACCTTCTACGTCACCACCACGCTCTCGCTCGGGCTGATCTTCTCGGCGACCTCCGCAACGGCGGCCGAGGCGGTGCAGAAGACCGTGCTCTTCAGCGTGCCGCTCGTGCAGCTCTCCGGCTTCGCCTTCCCGATCCGCAACATGCCGACGCCCGTGCAGTGGCTCGCGGAGCTCTTTCCGGCCACCCACTTCATCCGCTTCTCGCGCGGCGTCTACCTGCGCGGCGAGGGCGTGGTCGCGCTGTGGCCGGAGCTGCTGGTGCTGGGCGTCTTCGGCGCGCTGCTGGTCGTCGTCGCACTCCGGACCCTGGAGCGACGCACGTGAGGGCGCGGCTCGTGGAGTTCGTGACCAACGTCCTGGCGGTGGCCTGGCGCGAGGCCACCGCCATGCGCCACGACAAGCCCTTCCTCGGCACCGTCACCGTGCAGCCGCTCGTGATGCTGCTGCTCTACGGCGCGGCGCTCTCGAACGAGCCCGCCAACGTGCCCTGGGCGGTGCTCGACCACAGCCGCGGTGCGGAGTCGCGCCGGCTCGTGCAGGAGATCGGAGCGACCGGCTACTTCCTGCCGCCGCGCACGGTGGCCGGCTACGACGAGGGCCGGGCGCTGCTCGCCCGCGGCGACGCGATCGCGCTGGTCGTGATCCCGCGCGACTTCGCGCGCCAGTCCCTGCGCGGCGCGCCCGAGCTGCAGGTGCTGCTCGACGGCGCCGATCCGCTCACCTCCGCGCGCGTGGGCGGCTACATCACGGCCGTGGCGCACAGCTTCGATCCCTCGGGCCGCGCGCTCGACGCGCGCACCGGGCGGGGCGGTGCCCACGCGGCGCTGGCGGCGCGCGAGCGCGCGGGCCCCTTCGAGCTGCGGGGCCGCTTCTGGTTCAACCCGACGCTCGCCGACGACGCCTTCTTCCTGGCCGCGCTGGCGGGCATGCTGCTCACCAACATCTGCCTCTCGGCGTCGAGCCTGGGGCTCGTCGGCGAGCGCGAGAGCGGCACCTTCGAGGCCACCCTGTCGCTACCCACCTCGCCGCTCGAGATCGTGCTCGGCAAGCTCCTGCCCTACCTCGGCATCAGCTACGTCGTGCTGGCGATGGCGACGCTCGGGGCCGGGCTCGGCTTCGGCGTCTGGCCGCGTGGCAGCCTGCCCGGCCTGCTCGTGCTGACGCTGCCCTTCGTGCTGGCGTCGCTCTCGGTGGGCGTGCTGGTCTCGGCCCTGGTGCGCACCACCGCCCAGGCCGTCTTCCTCACCGTGTTCGTGATCATGCCCTCGTTCGTGCTCTCGGGCGTGATGTTCCCCTACCAGCTCATGCCCGACGGCGTCCGCCAGGTGGGATCGGTCATGCCGCTGCGCTGGTACCAGATCGGCCTGCGCCGGCTCGTCCTGCGCGGCGCCGAGCTCGGCGACGTCTGGCTCCCGCTGCTCGCGCTGACCCTGCTCTTCGCGGTCCTGCTCGCGTTGATCCGCTGGCGCATGAGCCCGCGGCTCGCCTGAGCAGCGCGGAGACCGCGGAGCGGAAGGCGGCTACTTGCACTCCTCGACGTAGCCGAGCACCCGCAGCCGCTCGCACTCCGCGCGGTCGATGGCCGCGGCGCCGCCGTCCTCGACCGCGCGGCTCGCGGCGAGCTGGCGCTGCGCCTCGCCGTGCCGGCGCAGCTCGTCGGCGACCGCGGCGTGGCTCCCGATCACGTTGCGCTGCTCCTGCGGGTCGCCGGCGATCGCGAAGAGCTCCACCGGCGGCAGCCCGCGCGGGTTGCCCTCGTTCGCCTCGATCAGCTTCCAGTCGCGGGTACGCACCGCCTCGAGCACGTTGCCCTCGTGGTCCTCCTCCGCGAAGTGGGTGCGCTCCGCCTCGCTGCGCGCCGCGAGCGGGCGCGCGAGCAGGTCGACGCCCTGCAGCGAGGCGGGGGCAGGCGCGCCGGCGCGTGCCAGGATCGTCGGCACGAGATCGAGGTGGCGGACGATCTCGCCGTCCACCTCCGCCGGGCCCGCGACCCCCTTCGGCCACTTGACCAGGACGGGCACGTGGATCTGGTGCTCGTAGAGGGTCTTGCCGTGCCACCAGCCGCCGTGCTCGTGGAACTCCTCGCCGTGGTCGGCGGTGAGCACGATCATCGTCTGGTCCCACAGGCCGAGGGCGCGCAGGCGCGCGAAGAGCCGCCCCACGTGCTCGTCGGTCCAGCGCACCTCGCCCTCGTAGAGCGCGCGCATGCGCGGTGCCTGCGAGGGGTCGGGATCCTCGGCCTCCACGCGCGCGATCGCGGTCCCGTCGTAGGGGTGCGCGAAGTAGGGATCGTGCGGGTCCATGTAGTGGAGGAGCAGGAACCAGCGCGCGCCCGCGTGCCGCTCGAGCCAGGGCAGGGCCACGGCGTTCACGGTCTCCGCATCCTGGTAGTAGTCGGCGACCCGGTGGCCGCCCGCGAGGCGCAGCCCCACCCGCCGCCCGACCTGGTAGAGGACGGTCTTCGAGGACGACTCCGCCGCGCCGAAGAGGTAGTCGGGCGCCAGGTAGCGGTACTCGTCGTAGCCCTGGTCGAAGCCGAAGCTCGGCGCCAGGTTGACGTTCGAGACGATGCCGCCGGTCGCGTAGCCGTGCGCCTGGAGCGCCTCCGACACGAGCTCGACGTCGCCAGAAAGCGCCGCCGTCTTCGACATCGCGCCGTGGCTCGAAGGCAGCGTCGAGCTGAGCAGCGAGGCGAATGACGGCTTGGTCCAGGACGCGTGCGCGAAGCCCGCGAAGCGCGTGCCCCCGCCCTCGCCGAGGCTGCACATGGCGGGCGTCTCGACCGGCCCGCCGTAGCACGAGAGCACGTCGGCGCGCAGCGTGTCGACGACGATCAGGAGCACGTTCGGCGCCTGCGCGAGCGCGGCGGGCACGGGCGGCGGGGCGGCCGGCGGCGCGGGCGGGGGAGCGATCGCGCGGGCGGCGAAGGCGCCGCCGAGCCCGACCAGGGCGGCGAGGCCCGCCGCGGGCAGCGGCGCGACGAGCCGCCCCGCGCGCCCGCCGAGCAGGCGCGGCCCGAGCAGGAAGAGCCCGAGCGCGAGGAGCGCGGCGATCCCGGCCAGCGCGACGAGCCAGGGCAGCGGCGGCATCTGCTCGTGGAACACGTCGCGCCGGATCCGGAAGAGCGCGATCACGAGCGCCGGCACGACGCCGAGCGCGATCCAGGCGAGGCTCGCCGTCCAGCCGCGGATCTCGCGCCGCTCCATCGGCAGCACGGCGAGCGCGGCGCCGCCCGCGAGGCCGCCGAGCCCGAGCACCGCCGCGTAGGCGAGCGGCGCGTACCAGAGCACCTGCGCCTCGCCGCCGAAGCCGCCGCGGGCGATCACGAGCGCTTCGCCGAGGCCGATCGCGAGCCCCGCCAGCACGCCGGCCCCGAGCCCCGCGCCGGCCGCGAGCGCGAGCCGCGTCGCGAAGGCCGGCACGTCGGCCGCCGGCCGCGCGGCGCGCTGCGCGCGCTCCTCCTCCGTCTCCAGCGACACCGCCGCACGGGCGGCCTCCTCCCAGTCCACCTGGCGGCCGTCGACGCGCGCGTAGGCCGGCTTGTAGTCGGCCGGGCGCAGCCACCAGAACAGGCCGCCCGCGAGCGTCAGCGCCTCGGCCGCCCAGAAGCCCAGCGCCGCCGACACGATCGACTCGGCCGCGCCGATCTCGCGGTGCAGCAGCACGTACTGCGCGGCCTCGCGGATGCCCTCGCCGGCGATCGTGAAGGGGCTCACCACGGTCGCGAAGATCTGGATCGTCGAGCCGAAGGCGATCGGCCAGAACTCGGCGGCGGTGGCGCCGATCGCGAGCGCCGTGAAGTAGTACATGGCCGCGGTCGTGAAGTGCACGACGAAGGAGAGCCCGAGGGCCAGCAGCACGAGCCCCTTCTGGTCGCGGTAGGCGGCGGCCGCGCGCGAGATGCGCAGCACCACGCCGCCGAGCCGCGCCCGACCCGGGATCGGCAGGTGCTCGAGCGCCCACTGCACGAGGCCCGGCCACCAGAGCACGACCAGGAGCGCGCCGATCAGGCCGAGCGAGAGCGGCACCGTCACCGCAGCCACGAGCGGCCCGCGCTCGCCGAAGATCCGGATCCCGAAGGGCAGCGCCACCAGGAAGGACAAGAAGATCCCGAAGACGCCGATCACCTTCTCGATCGCCGTGGTCGCCGTCACCTCGACGGTGCGCCCGCTGAAGCGCGCCGCGTCGTAGAGCTTGTAGCCGTCGAGACCGGCGGTGCTGGGCAGGAAGGTGCCGATGAAGCGGCCGATCAGGAACGACCCGAAGATGTGCCGGAACGGCAGGTCGATGCGCTGCCCGCGCAGCAGGATCTGCCAGCGCCGCATCGAGGCCAGGATGCCGACGAACTTCACGCCCGCGGCGGCGGCGAGGAAGGCCCAGAACGTGCGCGCGTCGAGGAACTCGAGCTGGGCCAGGATCAGCCGGCCGGCCGAGACGTGGGTGGCGCCGGCCGGCACGTGCCCGGCCAGGTGCAGGCGCTCGATCTGGGCCGGGTCCATCGGGACCTGATGGGCCAGGAGCAGCCAGAAGGCGCGCACCGTCACCCACGCCTTCAGCAGGTTCAGCAGCCGCCCGCGCCAGGGCTGCGGCGCGAGCCGCGCCACGGCGATCGCGAGCCCCGCGACCAGCAGGATCTCGAACAGGATCCTCATCGACGCTCCCGGGCCTCCAGCAACGGCGCGCCCGGCGAAGCGAGGAAGGGCGCGGGAGGCGTTCCGGCCCCCGGGGTGGGTGCCCGGAGGAACGCGGCAGGGTACGCGAGCGGCGCCTGCGCGCCAGCAGGTGGCCCGCAGCTCCCCTCCCGCCCGGCGGCAAGCCCTGGGCGGCTGCGCTGCGTGCTCGGCGAGCCGGGCGCTACGGCGCCGCCGGCAGCTCCCCCGACAGGATCTGCCGCCGCCGCTCCTGGTAGTCGGTCTCGCTGAGCTTGCCGCCCCGGCGCTCCTCCTCGAGGTCGGCGAGCGCGCGCAGCGCCTCGGGCGAGAGGCCCTCGGGCGGCGGCGCGGGGCCCGGCTGGGCGGCGGCGTCGTCGGGCGCCTCCTCCATCAGGATCGTGCGGCGGACGACCTCGCCGCCCGGGCGGATGCGGATCGCGCTCGTGTCGGCAAAGGCGTTCGAGCGCCAGTCGACGGCGACGAGGCGCGGGCCCGCGGTCGTGAAGCCGTCGCTCGCGAGCACGCGCTTCTTCGACTCGACGACGTCGAGCTCCGGCTCGCGCGGCTTGTCGTGGGGGTTGGTCGACATCGGCTCGCCGAGCTGGCCGAGGTGCACGTAGAGGCGGTCGTCCTTCACCCACACGATCAGCGAGGTGAGGAAGTCCTGCGTGAAGACCTTGAGGCTCTTGCGTCGCTCGACCGCCATCACGACGACGGCCTGCGAGGGATCGGCCTTGGCGAGCGCCTGCGAGATGCCCTCGCCGACCCCGTAGAGCACACCGGTCGAGATCGCCGGCTGGCGCAGGTTCTCGACCTCGACCTCGGCCTTGTCGTCCGCCTCCTTCCGCACCTCGATGCGGGAGAGGATGTTGGTGATCCGGATCGGCGCGATCGTGACCGGGTGCGAGAAGCCCTGGTCGACGCCCTTGCCGCCCTTCACGTCCTGGCGCAGGAAGACGCGGATGTCGTTCTCGTCGTAGACCGGCGTGCGCACCTGGGTGGTCATGCAGCCGCCGAGGGCGGCCGCCAGACACAGCAAGGCGACGGAGGCCAGGGTGCGGTTCATCGGCCCTCCCCGGGCGCGGCGGCAGGCGGGGGCCGCCGCAGGTCGCCGGAGAGCTTGACGAACGCCGCGAGCGCCGCCAACAGCAGCGCGCCCTGGAGGGCCAGGCCCTCGAGCGTGGGATGGAGCCCGAGCCACTCGATCGTGGGGCCGGGCACGAGCGTGGCCGGCAGCCACGCGGCTTCCTGGAGCGCGGCGACGCCATGGCCCGCCAGGACCACCGCGAGCGCGTAGAGCAGGACGGAGCTCGCGGCGAAGAAGCGGCGCATCGGCATGCGGCGCCCGAAGCGGAAGAGGGTGAGGGCGATCGCGGCCAGCAGCAGGAGCCCGGCGCCGATCCCGAGCGCGATCGGCCGCCCGCCCGCGGCGCCCGCCTGGGCCGCCAGCGCCTGGTAGAAGAGCACGGTCTCGAAGGCCTCGCGGTAGACGGCGAGGAACGAGACCCCGGCCAGCGCGAGCAGGCGCCCGCCCGACGCCGCCTCGCGGATCCGCCCGCCCAGGAAGGCCTGCCAGCGCGTCGCCTCGAGCTTCGAGAGGAGCCAGTAGCTGACGTAGAACAGGATCGCGGCCGCGAGCAGCGCCGAGACGCCCTCGACCACCTCGCGGCGCGCGCCGCTCACCTCGACGAGCCGGTCGGCCGCCCACCAGGTCGCCGCGCCGGCGGCGAGCGCGGCGATCCAGCCCGCGTGCACCCAGGGCAGCGCGTCGCGGCGGCCGGCGCGCACGAGGACCCCGACGATCGCGACCACCACCAGGAGCGCCTCGAGGCCCTCCCGGGTCAGGATCGTGAGCGAGGCCACGAAGGTCGCCCCGGTGCCGAGGCCGCCCGCCGCGAGGAGGCGCTCGGCGCGCGCGAGATCCGTGACCAGCTCCGCGTGCAGGGCGTCCACCTCGGCCTCCGGGCGGCCGGCGCGCAGGGCCTCGCGATAGCGGAGGAAGCGGGTCTCGATGCCGGTCCGCAGGCGGTCGTCGACGCTGGCGAGGGCGGGCTCGACGTGCTCGAAGCCGTCGAGGTAGGCGGAGACGGCGAGATCCATCGCGCGGGCGCGGTCGCCGGCCTGGTGCGCGGCAAAGGACTCGTCGAGGCGCGCGAGCGCGATCGCGATCGGGAGCGCGCGGTCCTCGAGCGCGGCGGGATTCGAGAGCAGGTAGGCGACGAGCGCGCCGCCCTCCGGGTCGCCCGCGGCGAGCTCGGCGGGCGCCGTCTCGACGAGCGCCTGGAGGCTCGGTACGCGTGCGGCGAGGCGCGCCGGCTCCGCGGCCGCGAGCGCGGCGCCCCGCGCGCGCTCCGCGGCGCTCGCGTGGAGCGACGCCGCGAAGAAGGCGAGGTCCCAGCGCGCGGCGTCGTCGAAGCTCGCGGCGTAGGGTGCCATCGCAGTGCCGGCGATCCCGTAGGTGATCGTGCTGTAGAGCGCGAAGGGCGAGAGCGCGCCGAGGCGCTCCGGGTCGGTCAGGTTCGAGGCGGGCGGGTCGAGGCCGGCGGCGGCGGGGCCGTCGCCGCGCCCCGCGGCGCCGTGGCAGGACGCACAGGCCTCGGCGTAGAGGGCGGCGCCGCGCGCGGGATCGGGCGGAGCCTTCGGGAGGGCGCGGATCCCGAAGCGCGCGCGCAGGTCGGCGGCAAGGGCGCGCGCGCGGGCCGAGACCTGGGGGCCGGGCTCGCGCTCGCGGATCGCGCGCTCGAGCTCGGCGGCGGCCGCGGCGAGCGGCTCGCCCGCCCCGACGCCGAGCGCCGCGAGCCGCTCGCGCACCTGCCCGGCGAACTCGATCTGCTCGGCGTACTCGAGCTCGTTCACGACGGCGCCGCCAGCGACCGTTCCGGGGTAGTCCACCGCCAGGTAGTCGAGGAGGTGCACCGCGCGGCGGGCGGCTTCGGTGGAAGGAGCCGGCGCCGAGGCTGCCGGCAGGGCCGATGCCAGCAGCAGGGCGAGGAGCGCTGACAAGAAGATGGGCGCGGCTGCGCGGCGCACCGGGGCTCCGTCCAAGTTGAAATTGGATTTCAAAACGAGCGCAGCGTACCGCAGGAACGTGTCCCGGCGTCATGGGCAACCGGTCATGGATGACCGGGGCGGGACTCCAGATATCTGGGAACGTGTTCTCTCGATTCACCGGCGCCGGTAGTTCCAGTCCTTCTCGCCCCGGAGCTGGCGGGTGAGGAGCTGGGCGGCGCCCTGGCGGGGATCGACCTTGCCTTCCAGGAGCGCCCGCACCCCCTCGGCGATCGGCAGCTCGACGCCGATGCGCTCGGCGAGCTGGCAGGCCGCGTAGGTGGTGCGGACGCCCTCGGCCACCTCCCCGAGCTCCTCGAGGATGCTCGCGAGGGTGCGCCCGGCGCCGAGCGCAAGGCCGACCCGGCGGTTGCGCGAGAGGTCGCCGGTGCAGGTCAGGACCAGGTCGCCCATCCCGGCGAGGCCCAGGAAGGTCAGGGGGTTGGCGCCGAGCGCCACGCCGAGGCGCGTGATCTCGGCGAGCCCGCGGGTCATCGTCGCGGCGCGGGCGTTGGCCCCCATGCCGAGCCCGTCCGACACCCCGACCGCGATCGCGATCACGTTCTTGAGCGCGCCCCCGATCTCGACCCCGATCACGTCCGTGTCCGAGTAGCAGCGGAACCAGGGGCACGAGAGGTGGCTCTGGACCGCGATCGCGTAGGACTCGTGCTTGCCCGCCACGGTGACGACCGTGGGCTTGTGGCGGGCCACCTCGTGCGCGAAGGAGGGCCCCGAGAGGTAGGTGAGGCGCGGGTGGTGGCCGGCGGGCAGCACCTCCTCGAGCACGGCGTCCATCGTGCGCCCGGTGTCGAGCTCGATCCCCTTCACCGTGGAGACGAGCAGCGCCTCCGCCGGGAGCCAGCGCGCAGCCTCGGCCATCACGGGGCGCACCGCGTGGCTCGGCACCGAGACGATCACCATCTCGGCGCCCGCCAGCGCCGCGCCGAGGTCGGCCGTCGGACGGATCGAGGCCGGGAACTCGATCTCCTTGAGATACCGGGGGTTGCGACGCTCGCGGGCGATCGCGTCGGCGAAGGCCGGGTCGCGCGCCCAGAGCGTCACGTCGTGGCCGCGGTCGGCGCACAGGATCGCGAGGCAGCTTCCGAAGCTCCCTGCACCGAGGACGGCGACCCGCACGGCCATCCCGGCACGATATCACGGCGCGCCCGCGCGATCGTGGCTGCGAGCCTTGAAGCGCCCACCCCCCACGGCTAGCTTCCGCGCGCCTTTCCGCAGGAATTCCCGGCGCTTCTGACGCATCGTCGGCTCGTTGTCGGAGCTCGCAGCTTCGCGTCGCAGGGGGTGAAATGCTCGCCGAGTACACCGGCGCCGTCGTGATCCTGCTCGTCTCGACGGTCCTGGCCAGCGCCCTGCTCGGCATCCACCTGCTGCTCGGCCCGCGCCGCCAGTTCGCCGAGAAGAGCGAGCCCTTCGAGTGCGGCGAGCGGCCGATCGTCTCCCCGAAACAGCGCTTCTCCGTGAAGTTCTACATCGTCGCGATGCTCTTCATCCTCTTCGACGTGGAGGCGGTGTTCTTCTACCCCTGGGGTGCCCTCTTCCAGCAGCTCGGCTGGTTCGGCTTCGTCGAGATGCTGAGCTTCACCGCGGTGCTGGTGGCCGGCCTCGCCTACGTGTGGATGAAGGGCGCACTCGAATGGTGATCTCCGCCGAGACGCGGGCGTTCATCGACGCCCAGATCGCGCGCTACCCGCACAAGCGCGGCGCGCTGCTCGCAGCCCTGCACGCGGTGCAGAAGGAGCGGGGCTGGATCGACCCCGAGGCGATGGGCGCGCTCGCCGAGATCTTCGAGATCCGCCCGGTCGAGGTGATGGAGGTCGTCTCCTTCTACAACATGTTCTCCGCCGAGAAGCAGGGGCGGCACCAGGTGCGCGTCTGTACGAACCTGCCCTGCTCGCTGCGCGGCGCCCGCGAGCTGGTCCACGCGCTCGAGCGGCACCTCGGCATCGCGGCGGGCGAGACGACGCCCGACGGGCGCATCACGCTCGGCCACGAGGAGTGCCTGGGCGCCTGTGCGTGGGCGCCGATGATGCGCGTGGACGAGACCTACCACGAGGATCTGGACGCCGAGCAGGCCTGCCAGATCGTCGACGCGCTGAAGTAGCGCCGTGCAGAAGGCCCCCTTCGTCACCAGCTACCTGAGCGAGCACACGGGCGACGACGCCTTCGCGACGCTCGCCGGCTACCGCGCGCGCGGTGGCTGGGAGGCGGCCCGCAAGGCGCTCACGACGATGTCGCCCGAGCAGGTCGTGGAGCTGGTCAAGAACGCGGGCCTGCAGGGCCGCGGCGGCGCCGGCTTCGCGACCGGGCTCAAGTGGTCGTTCATGCCGAAGGGGAACGAGAAGCCCAAGTACCTGGTCTGCAACGCCGACGAGTCCGAGCCCGGCTCCTTCAAGGACCGGCTGCTGCTCTCGCGCGCGCCGCACCAGATGCTCGAGGGCATCCTGATCGGCGCCTGGGCGACCGGCGCCGAGAAGACCTTCGTCTACGTGCGCGGCGAGTACGCGCACCCCGCCGACGTGCTCCAGCGCGCGATCGACGAGTGCTACGAGGCGGGGCTGCTCGGAGCGAGCTGCCTCGGCACCGGCTTCCGGCACGACGTCGTCGTGTCGCGCGGGGCGGGTGCCTACATCTGCGGCGAGGAGACGGGGCTGCTCGAGTCGCTCGAGGGCAAGAAGGGCCAGCCCCGCAAGAAGCCGCCGTTCCCGGCGCAGTACGGCGCGTTCGGCATGCCGACCACGGTCAACAACGTCGAGACCTTCTCGCACGTGCCCCACATCGTGTCGCGCGGCGCCGAGTGGTTCCGCGGCTTCGGCACCGAGAAGAGCCCGGGCACCACGATCTTCGGCGTGTCGGGCCACGTCCGGCGCCCCGGCCTCTACGAGCTTCCGCTCGGCACGCGCCTCGACGAGATCGTCTTCGAGCACGCCCAGGGCCCGCTCGGGGGCCGCAAGGTGAAGGGCGTGATCCCCGGCGGCGCCTCGATGCCGATCCTGCCCGCCTCGCAGCTCGACGTGCCGATGGCGAACGAGTTCCTGCGCGAGCGCAAGACGATGCTCGGCACCGGCGGCGTGATGGTGATGGACGACACCACCTGCATGGTGCGGGTCGCCTGCGTGATCACCTACTTCTTCCGCGACGAGTCCTGCGGCCAGTGCACCCAGTGCCGCGAGGGCACCGGCTGGATCCACAAGATCATGGAGCGCATCGAGCGCGGCGCCGGCCAGCGCTCGGACCTCGACCTCCTGCTCGACATCGCCTCCAAGATGGAGGGCCAGACGATCTGCGCCTTCGCGGACGCCGCCGCCTGGCCGGTGCAGGGCCTGCTGCGCCACTTCCGCGCGGACTTCGAGGCGCACGTGGAGCACGGCAAGTGCCCCTTCCCCGAGAGCTTCGAGCTGTGAAGATCACCGTCGACGGCGTGGCCTACGAGGTGGCCGAGGGGCGCACGATCCTGCAGGCGCTCGACGACCTCGGCCTGCTCATGAACGGCGTGGACGTCCCGCACTACTGCTGGCACCCGAAGCTCAGCATCGACGGGAGCTGCCGGCTGTGCCAGGTCGAGATCGAGGGCGTCCCGAAGCTCCAGATCGCCTGCAACACGGTGGTGGCGGAGGGGATGGCGATCCACACGCGGAACGAGCGGGTCCGCAAGGCCCGCGAGGGCGTGATGGAGCTGCTGCTCGTCAACCACCCGCTCGACTGCCCGATCTGCGACAAGGCCGGCGAGTGCAAGCTCCAGGACTACGCCTTCGACTACGGCGTGCCGCACGCGCGCACCCGCGAGCCGCGGCGCGCCGCCAAGAAGCGGGTGGACCTGGGCCCCACGATCGTCTTCGACCAGGAGCGCTGCATCTTCTGCCGGCGTTGCGTGCGCTTCTGCCGCGAGGTGCCCGGCACCGGCGAGCTCGGGATCTTCGTGCGCGGCGACCGCTCGGTGCTCGAGACCTTCCCGGGCACGCCGCTCGACAACGACTACTCGATGAACGTCGCCGACATCTGCCCGGTCGGCGCGCTCACCACCAAGGACTTCCGCTTCAAGATCCGGGTCTGGTTCCTGGAGGACGTGCCGGGCGTCTGCACCGGCTGCGCGAACGGCTGCAACGTCCATCTCGGGGTCGCCAACAACCGCGTGTACCGCTACCTGCCGCGCCGCAACGACGCGGTGAACGGGACCTGGATCTGCGACGAGGGACGGCTCTCCTACCACCGCATCGGCGCCGCGGACCGCATCGACGGCCACGCGCTGCACGGCGCCGACGGGCGCCGGGAGCAGGCCTCGCTCGACGCGGCGGTGGCGGCGGCCGCCGCGGCCCTGCGCGCGGTGATCGAGCGCCAGGGGCCCGGTGCGATCGGCGCGCTCGCCTCGCCGCACGCCACCAACGAGGACCTGTTCGTGCTGCGCCGCTTCCTGGAGGCGCTGGGCTCGACCCAGGCGGGCTTCGCGGTCCCGACCTGGCGCGCCGACGCGCTGCTCCGCAAGCCCGAGGCGGCCGCCAACGCCGCCGGCTGCCGCGCGCTCGGCTTCGGCGACGCGGCGCCCCTGCTCGAGCGGGTGCGCGGCGGCGCGGTGGCGGGGCTGCTCGTCCTCGGCCACGACGTGCTCGCGACGGCAGGCACCGCTGCGCTCGACGCGCTGCGCGGGCTCGACGCGCTGGTGCTGGCCGACAGCCACCGCTCCGCCCTCGAAGGACTCGCACAGGTGGTCTTCGCTACCCGCGTGCCGGCCGAGAAGCTCGGCACGATCACCAACCACGCCGGCCGCGTGCAGCGCGTCGTCCCGGCCGTCGAGCCGCCCTTCGAGGCGCACGCCGAGGGCGAGATCGTGTGGCGGATCGCGCAGGCGCTCGATCTGCCCGGATTCGCCGGCGCCTACGACGTGCGCGCGATCTCGAAGGAGCTGGCCCAGGCCGAGGACGCCTTCGCCGGCCGCGACCTCGACGCGCTCCCGCCCGAGGGCGCGCCGCTGCACGGCGCGGGGGTGGGCTGATGGAGACCGCGATCCTGCTCGGCGCCGTCGCCAAGACGCTCTTCATCCTCCTGATCGCGGTCGGCGCCTTCGCGCCGGTCATCACCTGGGTGGAGCGCAAGCAGAGCGCGGTCATGCAGGACCGGATCGGCGCGAACCGCGCCGACATCGCGGGCGTGAAGGTGCTGGGGCTCCTGCACCCGCTCGCCGACGTGCTCAAGCTCCTCACCAAGGAGGACGTGGTCCCGGCCGGCGCGAGCCGCTTCCTGCACATGGCCGCGCCGCTGATCGCGGCGATCCCGGTGATCGCCTCGTTCGGCGTGATCCCCTTCGGCGGCGTCTACCCGTTCGGCGACCGCACCTGGAACCTGGTGGTCGCGGACCTCGACTGGGGGATCCTCTACATCTTCGCGATCGCCTCGCTGGCGACCTACGGCACGGTGATCGCCGGCTGGGCCAGCAACAACAACTGGTCGCTGCTCGGCAGCCTGCGCGCGTCGGCGCAGATGATCTCCTACGAGGTCACGATGGGGCTCTCCATCGTGGGCCTGTTCATGGTGTTCCAGACCCTGCGCCTCACCGACATGGGCCTCGCGCAGGACGACACCTTCCGGCTGCTCGGCTTCCTCGAGCGCTTCGGCGTGGTCGAGACCCTGCCCGCCTGGCTGTCCTGGCTCCAGCTCCCGAAGTGGGGGCTCTTCCTCCAGCCGCTCGGCTTCGTGATGTTCCTGACCTGCGTGATGGCGGAGAACAAGCGCCCGCCCTTCGACCTCCCCGAGGCCGAGTCCGAGCTGGTGGCCGGCTACTTCACCGAGTACTCGGGCATGCGCTTCGGCCTGTTCTACATGTCGGAGTTCATCGAGGTGGTGGTGATCGCGGCGCTCACGACGTCGCTCTTCCTGGGCGGCTGGGCGGTCCCGTTCCTGCCACAGTCCACCATCATCGGCGCGATCACGCCGGTCTTCGGCGCCGGCGTCGCGACCGCCCTGTGCATGGTGCTCCACGTCCTCACCTTCTTCCTGAAGGTGATCGTGATGATCTGGCTCCAGATGCAGATCCGCTGGACCCTGCCGCGGCCGCGCTACGACCAGGTGATGGACCTGTGCTGGAAGGTCATGCTGCCGCTCTCGCTCGCGAACGTCTTCCTGACCGGGCTCGTGATCCTGCTGGTGCGGGGGGCTGCCGCGTGAGCGCCTCGGAGCTCTTCTTCTACGGGGCGGGCGCCCTGGCCGTGGTGTCGGCGCTCGGCATGGTGGCGAACGTCCGCAACACGGTGGCGGCCGCGATGTGCCTGGTCGTCACGATGATCTCGCTCGCGGTGGTCTTCGTGGTGCTCGAGGCGCACCTGGTGGCCGCGCTCCAGATCATGGTCTACGCGGGCGCGATCGTGGTGGTGTTCCTGTTCGTGGTGATGCTGCTGAACCTGCGCCGGGACACCTTCGAGCCGCCACGCCAGCGCCTGCTGAAGGCGGCCGGGACGGTCCTGACGCTCGGCCTCGCGGTGGTCTTCCTGTCGCTGATCCCGACCTCGTTGCCGACGGTGCGCGAGATCCCGGAGGGCTTCGGCGGCTACCGGGCCGTCGGCGCGGAGCTCTTCACGCGCTTCGTGCTGCCCTTCGAGGTGACCTCGCTCCTGATCCTGGCCGCGGTGGTGGGCGCCGTGGTGCTCGCCAAGCGGAGGCTCGACTGAGGCGATGATCCCGCTCGAGCACGTCATCGGCCTGTCCGCGATCCTGTTCCTGATCGGGACGATCGGGGCGCTCACGCGCCGCAACCTGATCGTGATCCTGATGTCGATCGAGCTGATGCTGAACGCCGCCAACCTGGCCTTCGTCGGCTTCGCGCGGGCCTGGGGCGAGCAGGACGGCCAGCTCTTCGTCCTGATGGTGATCGTGGTGGCCGCCTGCGAGGTGGCGGTGGGGCTCGGCATCCTGATCGCGCTCTTCCGCAACCGCGAGACCGTCAACGTCGAGGACATGAGCCTGCTCAAATGGTAGAGACGGTCGCGCCCACCGATCTGCTGCGCTGGATCCCGCTGCTGCCGCTCTTCGGGGCGCTGGTGCACGGCGTGCTGCTCGCCCTGGTGCGGCGCGCCCTGCCGCGCGGGCTCGTGATCGCGCTCTCGGTGGGGGCGCCGGCGCTCGCCTTCGTCGTGACCCTGCTCGGCTTCTTCCAGCTCCGCGCGCTGCCCGGCAGCTCCGTCGGCCTGGTGGACGAGGTCTACACCTGGATCGGCGCCGGCCGCGTGGTCGCCGAGATGTCCTTCCTGCTCGATCCGCTCTCGGTGGTGATGTGCCTGGTCGTGCTCGGCGTGGGCACGCTGATCCACGTCTACTCGATCGGCTACATGGACGACGACCACCGCGAGGACGGCGGCTTCCAGCGCTTCTTCTGCTACCTGAACCTGTTCCTGTGCGCCATGCTGATGCTGGTGCTCGGGGACAACCTGCTGGTGCTGTTCCTGGGCTGGGAGGGGGTGGGCCTGTGCTCCTACCTCCTGATCGGCTTCTGGTACGGCGACCGCTGGAACGCCTACTGCGGCCTCAAGGCCTTCGTCGTCAACCGGATCGGCGACTTCGGCTTCCTGATCGGGATCTTCCTGCTGCTGTGGGCGCTGGCCGACGTCGGCGCCACCCTGAACTTCCGCGAGCTGGAGGCGGCGCTGCCCCGGATCGTCGAGCGCAGCGTCGCGGTGCCCGGGTGGCTGGGCGGCTCCTGGCGGCTCACCACCCTGATCGGGGTGTGCCTCTTCGTCGGCGCGATGGGCAAGTCGGCGCAGATCCCGCTCTACGTCTGGCTGCCGGACGCGATGGCCGGCCCGACGCCGGTCTCCGCGCTGATCCATGCCGCCACCATGGTGACGGCCGGCGTCTACATGGTGTGCCGGATGTCGTTCCTCTACGAGGCGGCGCCGGGCGCGTCGGCGCTGATCGCCTGGACCGGGGCGATCACGGCACTCTTCGCGGCGACCATCGCGATCACCCAGACCGACATCAAGAAGGTGCTCGCCTACTCCACGGTGAGCCAGCTCGGCTACATGTTCCTGGCGGCCGGCTGCGGCGCCTACTCGGCGGCGATCTTCCACGTCGGCACCCACGCCTTCTTCAAGGCGCTGCTCTTCCTCGGCGCCGGGGCGGTGATCCTGGCGCTCCACCACGAGCAGGACACCGACAGGATGGGCGGTCTGCGCCGGCGCCTGCGCCGGACCCACGCCGTGTTCCTGGTGGGCGTGCTCGCGATCGCCGGCCTCCCGCCCTTCTCGGGCTTCTTCTCGAAGGACGAGGTGCTGCTCTCGGCGTGGCTCGCGCACGACGTGCCCGGCCACCAGTGGCTGTGGGCGATCGGCGTCGTCACCGCCGCCATCACCGCGTTCTACATGTTCCGCCTGCACTTCCGGACCTTCGCCGGCGCGAGCCGCGTCGAGCCGCAGGTCGAGCACCACGGCATCCACGAGCCGGCCGCGACCGTCCTCTGGCCGCTCTACGTGCTCGCCTTCTTCGCGATCGTGGGCGGCTTCGCGGGCCTGCCGCAGGCCTACGGCGACCTGCTCGGGGTACCCGACTCGAACAGCCTCTCGAACTTCCTGCGCCGCGTGGTCCGCACGCAGGAGCACCACGTCGCGCACTCGACCGAGTTCGCGCTCGCCGGCGTGGCGACGCTGGCAGCGGCGCTCGGCGCCGCGGGGGCCTGGCTGCTCTACGTGGCGCGGCCCGAGCTGCCGGCGCGGATCCGCTCGGGTGCGGGCGCGCTCCATCGCCTGCTCGCCAACAAGTACTACGTCGACGAGCTCTACGACGCGCTCTTCGTGCGCCCGCTGATCGCGCTCTCGGATCACGTGCTCTTCCGCGGCATCGACGCCGGCCTGATCGACGGCGTCGCCGTGAACGGCAGTGCGCGCTTCGTGCGCTCGCTCGCCGACGACGCGCTCAAGTACCTCCAGGGCGGGCTCACCCAGGGCTACCTGATCACCATGGTCGCGGGCACCTTCGCGGTGCTCGCCTGGCTGCTGGCGGCGTAGGGGGCGCGGATGGACCTCCTCACCCTCGTCACCTTCCTGCCGCTGGCCGTGGGCCTGGTCCTGCTGGCGGTCGGCTCCCGGCTGCCCGACCAGGCCTGGCGCTGGGCGGGGCTCGCCGCCACCACCGCCACCTTCCTGGTGTCGCTGCTGCTCTGGACCGGATTCGACCCCGCGCAGGGCGGCTACCAGTTCATGCGCCACGTGCCGTGGCTCCCCGCCTACGGGATCCACTGGTTCGTCGGCATCGACGGCATGAGCCTGCTGCTCGTCCTGCTCACCACCTTCCTGATGCCGCTCGTGCTGCTCGGCTCGTGGACCGGCATCTCGCGCTCGGTCAAGAGCTTCGTGTTCTTCAACCTGGCGCTCGAGACCGGCATGCTCGGCGCCTTCGTGTCGCTGAACCTGTTCCAGTTCTACGTGTTCTGGGAGGTCATGCTGATCCCGATGTACTTCATCATCGGGGCCTGGGGCGGCCCGCGCCGGGTCTACGCGGCGGTGAAGTTCTTCCTGTTCACGATGGCCGGCTCGCTGCTGATGCTGATCGCGATCCTCGTGCTCTACTTCCTGCACGCCGAGCAGTTCCAGGGCGCGCTCACCTTCGACCTGGTCTCCGCGCCCGGCAGCACGGCCCCCGGCCTGCTCGCGACCCTGGTGCCGGTGGCCGCCGGCGGGACCGTGCCTTGGTGGCAGAGCCAGCCCTGGCTGTTCGCGGCCTTCGCGCTGGCGTTCGCGGTCAAGGTGCCCATGGTGCCGCTCCACACCTGGCTGCCGGACGCGCACGTGGAGGCGCCGACGGGGGGCTCGGTGGTGCTGGCCGGGGTGCTGCTCAAGATGGGCACCTACGGCTTCGTGCGCTTCGCCTTGCCGCTCTTCCCGGTGGCCGCCGAGCAGTTCGCGCCGGTGATCTTCACGCTCGCCGTGATCGGGATCCTCTACGGCGCGCTGGTGGCGATGGTGCAGACCGACATCAAGAAGCTCGTGGCCTACTCGTCGGTGGCGCACCTGGGCTTCGTGATGCTCGGCGCCTTCGCCCTCAACGAGGAGGGGCTCCAGGGGTCGATCCTCCAGATGGTGAACCACGGGCTCTCGACCGGTGCCCTCTTCCTCCTGGTCGGCATGATCTACGAGCGCCGCCACACCCGCGAGATCGCCCAGTTCGGCGGGATCGCGAAGCCGATGCCCGTCTTCGCGGCCTTGTTCGGCATCGTCACCATGTCGAGCATCGGGCTGCCGGCGCTGAACGGCTTCGTGGGCGAGTTCCTGATCCTGGTGGGCGCGTTCCTGGCCAGCCCCGGGTTCGCCGTGGCGGCCGCCTTCGGCGTCGTGCTCTCGGCGGTCTACCTGCTCTGGATGGTCGCGCGCGTCTTCTTCGGGCCCTGCGACAATCCCGAGAACATGGGGCTGCTCGACCTCGGACTGCGCGAGAAGCTGGTGATTGCGGCGCTGCTCGTCCCGATCGTCTGGATCGGCGTCTACCCGAACCCCTTCCTGACCCGGCTCGAGGCCTCGGTGGGCGACCTGCTCCACCACATGGAGCAGCGCCGCGAGGCGCAGCTCCACGGCGCGCCCGACGAGCAGCTGGCGTACCGCCCCGGCGAGGAGGCGCCGTGATCCCCGCCCCCGAGGTCGACCTCTCGGCGGTCGCCCCGATCGCCTCGGTCGGGATCGGGGCCATCGTGGTGCTGCTGGCCGAGGTGGTGCTGACCCGCCGCCAGCGGCTGCTCGGGCGCGCGATGACGCCGAGCTACGTCGGCGCCACGCTCGTGCTGCTCGCGAGTGCGGCGCTCGTGATCGCCGCCTACACCGCGATCGCCGGCTTCCAGAGCGGCGCCGCGATCGGCTTCCTGCCCGAGACGCCAGGCGTGCGGCTCGACCGCTTCTCGGCCTACGCGATCGCGCTGCTGGCGGTGGGAGCCCTGCTCTCGTGCTGGCTCTCGCTCCAGTACCTGGCCGAGGTCGAGATCAACCACGGCGAGTTCTATGCGCTGCTCCTGCTCGCGACGAGCGGAATGATGCTGCTCGTCGCGGCGACGGACCTGCTCGCGCTCTTCCTCGGCCTCGAGCTCATGAGCATCCCGATCTACGTGCTGGCCGGCTTCGACCGGCGCAAGCTGCGCAGCAACGAGTCGGCGCTCAAGTACTTCCTGGTGGGCTCCTTCGCGAGCGGGCTGCTGCTCTACGGGGCCGCGCTCGTCTACGGCATGACCGGCGCCCTCGACTTCGCCGAGATCCGCGCCGCCTTCCCGGCCGCCAACCCGCTGGCCCTGATCGGGCTCGGGCTGCTCGTGGTGGGCTTCGCCTTCAAGATCTCCTCGGTGCCCTTCCACCAGTGGACCCCGGACGTCTACGAGGGCGCCCCGCTCGCCGTCACCGCCTACATGGCGATCGCGGTCAAGGTGGCGGCCTTCGCGGCGCTCCTGCGCCTGCTGGTCGAGGCCTTCGGCGACGCCGTCCCGCGGCTCCAGGACCTCTTCTGGGCGCTCTCGCTGGTGACGATCCTCGTCGGCAACGTGATGGCGACGATCCAGCCGAACCTGAAGCGGCTGCTCGCCTACTCGAGCGTGGCGCACGCGGGCTACCTGTTGATCGGCTTCGCCGCCGGCACCCTCGAAGCCTACACGGCCGTGCTCTTCTACCTGCTCGGCTACCTGTTCATGAACCTGGGTGCCTTCGCCGTGCTGGTGGCGCTCACCACCGGCGGCAAGGACTGCGAGGAGATCGACGACCTGGCCGGGCTCGCGCGCACGCGACCCGTGCTGGCGGCGCTGCTCACCCTCTTCCTGGTGTCGCTGGCGGGAATCCCCGGGACCGTCGGCTTCGCGGCCAAGTTCTTCCTCTTCCAGGCCGCGATCGACGCCGGCCTGATCGGGCTCACGATCGTGGCCGTGATCGGAAGCCTGATCTCGGTCTACTACTACCTGCGGATCGTGGTGGTCATGTACATGCACGAGCCGGGTACGGCGAAGCTGCGCGCGCGCACGGCCACGCTTGAGCTGGTGGTGCTCGCGATCTGCGCGGCCGCGGTGCTGGCCTTCGGCCTCTTCCCGAGCGACGCCCCGTGGTGGCTGCTCGACGCCCGCGCCCTCGACTGGGCGCGCGCCAGCGCGGCGCTGCTCTTCTAGCCCGCCGGGCCCGCTGGCTCCCGCCGCCGGAGGCCGATCTCCGAGGTGGCGCGCATGCAAGGCGTAGTGACCGTGGCGCTGGGGGTCGCCGGCATCGTCCACCTGCTGCCGCTCCCGGGCGTCAGCGGAGCGCGGCGACTCGAGGCGCTGGATGGCATTCCCGTCGCGGAGCCCGATCTCGGGATCCTTCTGCGCCATCGGGCCGTCCTGTTCGGCCTGCTCGGTGGCTTCCTGCTCGCGGCTGCCTTCCGCCCCGAGCTGCAGGCGGCTGCCCTGCTCCCGGGCTTCACCAGCGCGTCGTCACACGAGACGGTGTAGGGGCCACGCGGTGGCGGCGCCCGAGCCTCGCTCGCTCACCGCAGGAGCTTCGCTTCGATGCGGCGGTCGGGCAGGAACCACAGGGCTGCCACGGCGGCGTAGAGCAGGCACGCCAGCCACGCCGCGAGGCCCGCGGCAAGGATGCCGAGGACATACAGGGCAAGGGCCAGCACGAGCTTCCGGTCACGCCCGAGGGCCCGGGCAAGGAGCGAGTCGGCGCCGCCGTTCGCGGCCACCAGGCTGCGCTGGAAGGGCAGCCAGGCAATCGAGCACATCAGCAGCACGAGTCCATACACCGCAACGGGAAGCGACGCGAAGCGGCTCGCTCCCATCCAGCCGGTCGTGATCGGCAGCAGGGACAGCCAGAAGAGCAGGTGCAGGTTCGCCCACAGGACCTTGCCGTCGATCCGCTCCGCCGCGTGCAGGAAGTGGTGGTGGTTGTTCCAGTAGATCCCGACGTAGACGAAGCTGAGCACGTAGCTCAGCAGCGCCGGCCATTGCGAGGCCAGCGCGCCGAGATCGCTGCCGTGCGGGATCTTCAGCTCCAGGACCATGATGGTGATGATGATCGCGAGCACGCCATCGCTGAACGCTTCCAGGCGGCTCTTGCCCATCGTGGTCGTGTCCTCGCACGGGCGGGTTCAGCGCGCCTTGGCCGCCGGCAGCTCGGCGTGCAGCCGGCCCGCGCAGTCCCGGCACAGGCCGTGGCTGAACTGCGCCTCCGAGCGCGCCTCGAGGTACTCCTCGAGCTCGCGCCACTCGCCACGGTCGTCGCGGATCTGCTTGCACTGGAAGCAGATCGGCAGCAGGCCCGAGAGCGTGCGCACGTCGGCCAGTGCCTTCTGGAGCTGGCCGATCAGGGCCTCGCGCTCGGCGTCGGTGCGCCGGCGCTCGGAGACGTCGCGCTGGACGCCGGTGACGCGCAGCGGGCGCCCCTCTTCGTCGCGCGCGACGATCCGGCAGCGCGTCAGCACCCAACGCCAGCCCCCGTCCGGGAGCCGGGTGCGGTACTCGAACGAGATGGCCTCGGTCTCGCCGCGGGAGTGGGCGTCCATCGCGGCGTCGACGGCGGGGAGGTCGTCGGGGTGGATGCGCGCGCGCCAGGCCTCGAGGTCCGGCGGAGCCTCGCTGCGCCCGAAGCCGAGCAGCTCGCGGGCGCGCTCGTCGCAGACGACCGCGCCGGTCGTGAGGTTCCAGTCCCAGGCGCCGTAGGCGCCGGCGTCGAGCGCGAGCGTGAGGCGCTCCTCGCTCGCGCGCAGCGCCTGCTGCGCCTGCTCGAGGGGGGTGACGTCGGAGGAGATCACGATCACGCGCGCGACGACGCCGTCGACGGCGACCGGGACGAAGCGGGCCAGCCACCAGGCCGGCGTGCCGTCGCGCCGGTCCACGCGGCCCCGGCGCGCGAGCGGCCGGCCCGAGGCGATGCACTCGGCGAGCGCCGCCCGGAAGGCGGGGCGCGCAGGCTCCGGCACCAGCTCCGCGAAGGACCGGCCCAGCACGGTCGCGGCGTCGAGGCCCGACGGGACCCGGTTCGTCGCGAGGATCCGCCCTTCGGGATCCACCTCGGTCACGTTGTCGGGAAGCTGGGCCACCACCGCGCGCCAGCGGGCCCCATCTCCGACCATCTGGGCGCCCGCGGGCGGCCTCTCGTCCTCGGGCATCGGGGGGTCTCCGGGCGGCAGGATGCCACCCGACATCCCGATCGACCACCTGGTAGGTAGCACTCGTTCCCCGAGGACGGAGGAGGTTGCGAGATGCGGAGGTGGGTCGGGCTTGTGCTGGGAGCGATGTGGCTTGCGGTGGCTGGGCCCGCCGTGGCGGTGCCGGTGACCTTGCAGGACGCGAGCGCGGTGGTGGACGTCGACCCCGACTGGTAGGACGGCGTCAACGCCTGGGCGGTGAACGGCGTCGCGCACCTGCGCACGCAGTGGTTCTAGCTGCGTGTCGGCGGTGCCGGGCCGGAGACCTCGATCGACAGCCTGGCCGAGACCGCGCGGGTCGCGAGCGACACCGACGGCGACGGCCAGGCCGACACGCCCTTCCTGGCACTCGCCGACCCCGCCGAGCGCTTCGCGCTCGAGCTGCGCTGGTCGCTCACGGGCTCCCCCTTCGCGCCGCCGTCGGCCGGCGGCTCGTGGCTCCTGAGCCAGGATCAGGAGGTGTGGGTGGCGCCGGTCCCCGAGCCGTCCGTGCTGGGGCTGCTGGCGCTCGGGACCTTCCTCGGGCTGCGGGCGGCGCAACGAGCCGGGGAGCCGGGAGACGTCGGCCGGCACGCGACGAGAGGAGCGCTCCCTGCGGAGGCTTCCCGATGACCCCCCGCAACCTGCGCGCCCCGCTCTCGCGGCGCGAGTTCCTGCACCTCGCGATGACGACCGCCGCGGTGGCCTCCAGCGGCGCCACCTGCGACCTCGGCGGCATGCCCGACGCGCCCGTCCCGGTACTCTGGGAGGTCGCACACGACTGGGCCTGCTACACGATCGTGAGTAGCGGCGCCACGATCGCTCACCCGAGCCTCGCGCACTCGGTCCACGTCGACGTGAACGGCCTCGTGCCGGAACTGGGCGCAGGGCTACTACACCGCGCACGCGGGGATCGCCGCCGAGGACCCCGACTTCGTGACCTTCCTCGGCGACTGCATCTACGAGTCCGGCTCCACCGGCCCGGTGCGCTCGCACCAGAGCGGCCGGATCGAGAGCCTCGCCGGCCATCGCCACCGCTACGGGCTCTACGAGGGCGATGCGAACCTCCAGTCCGCCCACCTGGGTTGTCCCTGGCTCGTGACCTGGGACGATCACGAGGTCGCCAACGACTACGCGGGTCCGGACTTCGACGAACACGGGACGCCTCCGCAGCTCCCCTTCCTCGAGCTGCGCGCCGCCGCGTACCAGGCCTGGTACGAGCACCAGCCCGTGCGCCAGCTCCAGCCGAAGGGCCCCGACTACCGCATCTACCGCAGCTTCGACTTCGGCGACCTCGCGCGGATCCCGATCCTCGACCCGCGCCCGCACCGCAGCGACCAGCCCTGCGGCGGCCTGCTCGGACCGCCGTGTGCGGGCTTCCCGGACCCGGGCGGTCAGGCACTCGGCCCCGCGCAGGAGGCGTGGCTCTTCGACACGCTCGCGGCGTCGGGTGCCGACGCTGCCGACCTGACCGGCCCGATCGCCTCCGAGTTCGTCGCGACCGGGATCTCGTCGGCCGGCTTCCCGGAGGCCCTCGTGGACCTTGTGCGCGATCTCCTCCAAGCGCTCCCGCACGCTCCCTACTTCGAGCCCGTCCCGCGCGGCTCCCTGCGCCATGTGGTGACGCGCGACGAGTGGCGCGCCGACTTCCGCTACACCTCGACCGTGACGGAGCCAACCGCAACGGTGTCGACCGGGAAGAGCTTCGTCGTCGAGGACGGCAATCCCGTGCCGCAAGAGGCTCGAGTCGCCCGCTGCGGCTACGGGAAGCGCGCGCGCAGCCACTCGACGGTGAGCTCGAGGGCCGGCCGGCGGTGCCCCTCGAGGTAGTGCGGAGCGCCCCTCATCTCGTGGTAGGTCACGTCGTCGGAGCCCGCGGCATCACGGATCTCGCGCGCCTGGCGCAGGCGGATCTCGGTGTCGGCGGTCGGGTGCACGATCAGGGTCGGCACCTTCACGTTCGGGAGCGTCTCGGCGAGCTTTGCGTGCGAGGAGAGCCCGCTCCAGGTCGAGAGCCAGCCGCGAGGGCTCATCGTGCGCGCGAGCCCGAAGCGTGCGTAGTTGGCGTCGAAGGGATCGGGGAACGCGAAGAGCGAGCCCATCGGCCGCTCGTCGGGGTCGATCGTGAGGTCGAGGTAGGCCGGGTCCGCGAGCGTGCGGTGGATCACGAGGGTCGGCTGCGAGACCGCGCGCTTGCGCTGCCAGGCCCAGTCGGCGGGCGCGGCGGCCCGGTCGATCGCGCGCGCCGCCTCGCCGGCACGGCGCGCGCTCTCGATCGCTTCGCGCGCCCGCTCGTCGATGCGCGCGATCCGCGCGCGCTGCGCCTCGCGGTAGCGGGCGAGCCACGCGCGGTCGTAGCGGCAGGGCTCGGGCCAGGGGCGCCAGCCGTTGCGCGGGTCGTACATGTCGAGCTCGGGAACCACCGAGAGCGGGTCGCCCTCGTCGGCCAGCGACGGGTCGATCACCTGGAGCATGAAGACGCCCTCGCCCGGGTGCGCCGCCATGCCGATCCAGCCGTCGCCGCAACCGGTCTCCTGTTGCGCGAGCGCCATCAGCGAGCCGCCGCCCGAGTTGCCGAGGAGCACCACCGCCTCGGCTCCGCGGCGACGCACTTCGGAGACGGCTGCAGCCACGTCGACGACCAGCGCCTCGTGCAGGCAGTCGGTGTCGTTGTTCAGGTAGCGGGTCGCGAAGCCGAAGGCGGCGTAGCCCGCCGCCGCCAGCAGCGGGCACGCGTAGTGCACCGAGAAGTCACCGCGCGGGTGGGCGAGCACGACGGCCGTCTTCCAGGGCGTGCCGGCCGGCGGCGTCCACAGGATCCCACGCACCAGCATCCGGTCCCCGGTGACGACCCGGACGTCCTCACGCCGCACCGCGACCTTGGGGTCGTCCTCGGCGAGCGGCCAGAAGCCGAAGCCGAAGGGGCGCTGGGAGCCGAGAGCGTGGGGCATGGCGATTCCTCTCCGGGAGCGGGACGCGCCTTCAGGGCGCCGCCGTCAGCGCACCCTCGAGCGCCTCCCTCAGCGCGCCGGTGGCGCGAATCGGCCGGTACACCCCGCCCGTGATGCGCGACACCTCCTTCGACGCGAAGGGATCGCCGGTGGCGCCGAGGCCGATCGCGAAGACGTCGATGCGGACGCCGCAGTCGCGCGCGTCGTGGGCGGCGGTGATGGCGGCGGAGACGTCGCTCGGGTCGGTGCGGGTCGCGAAGCCGAAGGGGAGCGAGGGGACGCCGTCGGTGAGGAGCAGGGCGTGGCGGGTGGCGCCGGCGCGGGCGGGGGCGTCGCACAGGGCCTTGCGAGCGGCGCCGATCGCAGCGGAGAAGTCGGTGCCGCCGGAGGGGCCGCGGCGGGCGATGTCGTCGAGGGCGGCGCGGGCGGCAGGGAGGCCGCCGAGGGGCGCGACGATGCGCGCGTTCTGGTCGGGTGGGCCCGACTGGGTGCCCTTCTCGGGGTCCATGTGGCCCGAGAAGGCGACGACCGCGACCCGGACGCCGCCGGCGCCATCGAGCTGGCCGAGCAGGGCCCGCACGGCGGCCAGCTCGGCGGCGAGGACGGAGTCGTCGGGGTCGGTCGAGACGACGTCCTTCGGGTACCGGCCCGTGAGGCGGGAGTCGAGCTGGGGGTTGATCCCGACCGTCCCGTCGCCGTCGACGTCGACGCCGGAGGCGGCGCGGGCGGAGCCCGAGACGTCGATGACGATCGCGAGATCGACGGGGCCGGGCGGGGCCGGCCTCGCCGCAGAGCTCGCACCCCGGGCCGGAACCGCCGCCACCGCGACCAGCCAGACCGCCAGCCCGACCCCTGCCGTCCGCCCCATGTCCCTCCCTCGCGCGGAATGCTAGCGGTGGTAGCGGCGGGGACAGTCCCGGCGATCCGGCGATTGTCGACCTCGAGCCGACCGGACATCGAGGAATCGCCGGATCGCCGGGACTGTCCCCGCCGCTCGCCCCCCCGGAGGAGAACCTTTGGCCACCAAGCCTGTGCGCCGCCCGCAACGTCCCCAGTTCTCGTCGGGGCCCTGTGCGAAGCGGCCGGGGTGGTCGCTCGAGGCGTTGAAGGGGGCGCTGGTCGGGCGCTCGCACCGGGCGAAGGAGCCGAAGGCGCGCATCCAGGCGGTGATCGAGCGCAGCAAGGCGATCCTCGGCATGCCGGCGGGCTGGCGGCTGGCGGTCGTGCCGGCCTCGGACACGGGCGCGGTCGAGATGGCGATGTGGTCGCTGCTCGGCGAGCGGCCGGTCGACGTGCTGGCCTGGGAGAGCTTCGGCCAGGAGTGGGTCACGGACGCGACGAAGCAGCTCCGGCTCGACGCGCGGGTCCTCGCGGCGCCCTACGGCGCGCTCCCCGACCTCCGCCAGGTCGACTTCGCCCGCGACGTGATCTTCCCCTGGAACGGCACGACCTCGGGTGTGCGGGTCCCGGGCGGCGACTGGATCCCGGCCGGGCGCACGGGCCTGGTCCTGTGCGACGCCACCTCGGCCGTCTTCGCGATGGAGCTGCCCTGGGAGAAGCTCGACGTCGTCACCTGGTCCTGGCAGAAGGTGCTCGGCGGGGAGGCGGCGCACGGGATGCTGGCGCTCTCGCCGCGGGCGGTGGCGCGGGTCGAATCCCACACCCCTCCCTGGCCGCTGCCGAAGATCTTCCGGCTCGCGAAGAAGGGCCGGCTCGACGAGGCGCTCTTCGAGGGCTCGACCATCAACACGCCCTCGATGCTCTGCGTCGAGGACGCGCTCGACGGGCTCGCCTGGGCGGAGTCGGCCGGCGGCCTGGCGGGGCTCGTCGCGCGCGCCGAGGCCAACCTCGAAGCCGTCGCCGCGTGGGTCGCGCGCACGCCCTGGGTGGAGTTCCTGGCGAGCGATCCGGCGACGCGCTCCTGCACCTCGATCTGCCTGCGGGTTGCCGATCCCTGGTTCGCCGGGCTCGACGAGCAGGCGCAGGGCGAGGTGATCAAGCGGCTGTGCGGCCTCCTCGAGAAGGAGGGCGTCGCCTACGACGTCGCGAGCTACCGCGACGCGCCGCCCGGCCTGCGCGTCTGGGGCGGCGCGACCGTCGAGCGCGACGACCTCGAGGCGCTGCTGCCCTGGCTCGACTGGGCGTGGGCCGAGACGCGGGGCTAGCCGCACCGCAGGGCACGCAGCCACGTCCCCGTTCCCGCGTTGCGTGCGAGTTGCCGTTGACGGCGCGCGCGATCCGGGCGAGGATGCTTCGTCCCCGGTCAACCCCCAGGACCGTCGCGACGAAAGACCCGGGCGAACCCCCCTCGAGGTTTGCCAATTGCGCTGCACCGGCCTGCTGCGAATCCTCCGCTCCGTCCCGCTCGGTCTCGTCCTCGGCGCGATCGTCGCGGGCTGCGCGTCGGCGCCGAGCAAGCCGCCCACAGCGGCGGCGCGCCGGTCCCCACCGCTCGTCGTCGTCGAACGTGAGACGCCCGGCGTGAGCGCGCTCGGCGAGGCCGAGCGCGAGGCGCGCGACCGCGCCTACCGCGACACGCTGGCCCGCCTGCGCGCCGAGCGCGTCGCCGCCGCCGACCGCGACGCGCCGCCCACGCCCGCCGTGCTCGAGGCGCGCGCGAAGGGCTGGGGCTGGATGGTCGACCACCTGGCGGCCGACGGCATCGCGCGCGAGCGCGCGGCGCGCGCCTTCGCCGATGCGCGCGTGCCGGCCTTCAGCGGGCTCGGCTTCGGCCTCGAGCCGCGCGAGCCCTATTCGATGTACCGCCACTTCCTGCGCGCCGACAGCGTGGCGCGCGCGCAGCGTTGCGCCGCGGCCCACGCGCAGGGCCTCGCGGACGCGGAGCGCGTGCACGGCGTCGACGCGAGCGTGGTGGCGGCGATCCTGCACGTCGAGAGCGCCTGCGGCCGCAACACCGGGCGCAGCATCGTGCTCTACCGGCTGGCCCGCCTCGCGATGGCGAACGAGCCGCGCAACGTCGCGCGCCAGCTCGTGCGCTACACGCCGCGCGGCGGCACGCTCGACCCCGCCGTCGCCGACAAGGTGCGCGCGCGCGCCCGCTATCTCGAGGGCATCTTCTACCCGCAGGTGGTCGCGACCTTCGAGATCGCCGCGCAGGCGGGCATCGACCCGCTCTCGCTGCGCGGCTCGGGCGCGGGCGCCTTCGGCTACACCCAGTTCCTGCCGCTCAACTACATCGCCTTCGGCGTCGACGGCGACGGCGACGGCCGCGTCAGCCTCTACGACGCCGCCGACGCCGCCGCCTCGACCGCGCGCTTCCTCAAGAGCTACGGCTGGCAGCGCCACCTGACGCGCGCCCAGAAGCGCGAGGTGGTCTGGCACTACAACCGCTCCGACGCCTACATCGACGCCGTGCTCGGCCTCGCCGACCGGATCCGCACGGCGGGCACGATCGAGGACGCGGTGGCGGCGGCCGGCGCACCCGCGACGACCTCCCTCGCGGAGGGGACCTTCCTTCCGGCCAGTGCGACGGGGGCGACGGGACGGCCCTGAGCCGCGTGCGTTAGGCTCGCCGGATGGAACAGCGCCCGCTCGGAGTGCACGGCCTCGTCGTCTCGGCCCAGGGCCTCGGCTGCATGGGCATGTCCGAGTTCTACGGGCCGCGCGACGACGCCGAGTCGATCGCCACCATCCACCGCGCGCTCGAGCTCGGCGTCAGCTTTCTCGACACCGCCGACGTCTACGGCCCGCACCGCAACGAGGAGCTCGTGGGGCGTGCGGTACGCGGGATGCGCGAGCGCTTCACGATCGCGACCAAGTTCGGGATCGTGCGCGACCCGGAGAAGCCCGGGCTGCGCGGCATCTGCGGCCGCCCGGACTACGTGCGCCAGTGCTGCGACGCGAGCCTGCGCCGGCTCGGCGTCGACGTGATCGACCTCTACTACCAGCACCGGGTCGACCCCGAGACGCCGATCGAGGACACGGTCGGCGCGATGGCGGAGCTCGTCCGGGCCGGGAAGGTGCGCTTCCTCGGGCTCTCGGAGGCGAGCGTCGCAACCCTGCGGCGCGCCTGCGCGGTGCACCCGATCAGCGCGCTCCAGAGCGAGTACTCGCTCTGGACGCGTGACCCCGAGGACGGCGCCCTCGCGGCCTGCCGCGAGCTCGGGGTCGGCTTCGTCGCCTACAGCCCGCTCGGGCGCGGCTTCCTGACCGGGCGCCTCGAGCGCCCCGAGGACTTCGCGCCCGACGACTACCGGCGTTTCTCGCCGCGCTTCCAGGGCGAGAACTTCGAACGCAACCTCCAGCTCGTCGCGAAGGTGAAGGAGCTGGCGCGCGAGAAGGGCGTGAGCGCCGGCCAGCTCGCCCTGGCCTGGGTCCACGCGCAGGGCGCCGACGTCGTGCCGATCCCCGGCACCAAGCGCCGCCGCTGGCTCGAGGAGAACGTGGCGGCCTTCTCGATCCCGCTGACCGTGGCCGACCGCGCCCACCTGCTCGCGGCAGCGCCGCGCGGCGCCGCCGCCGGCGAGCGCTACGCGCCTGCCTTCATGGGCTCGCTCAACCGCTGACGCCGCCCGCCTTCATGCCCGGCTCGGCCAGCAGGCCCTTGCCCGGCACGAAGTTCAGCTCGAGGCGCACGCCGTCGGGGTCCTCGAAGAGGAGCGAGTAGTAGCCGGGCGCGAAGGCGTCCTCCTGCGGGCCGTGGACGATCGCGGAGCCGCGCGCGACGAGGAACGCATGGAGGGCGTCGACGTCCTCGCGGCTGCGCGCGCGGAAGCAGCAGTGGTGGAGGCCGGTGCGGCCCTGGTCGAAGCGCGCGCCGCGGTGCGCGGGCGCGCCCTCGCGCACGCCGAAGGCGGTGCGCCCGCCCACGCAGTAGTACCAGTCGGGGCTGTCGATCACGCAGCGCAGGCCGAGGAAGGGCAGGAGCTCCCCGTAGAAGGCGCGCGCACGGGGGAAATCGCCGGTCGTCAGGATCACGTGGGCCATGCCGTTGATCTCGATCATCGGGTCTCCGGAGGGCGCGTCAGGAACGGGGCGCGATCTGGTCGATGCCGGCCCAGCGCCGGAGCGCCTTCGGGACCGCCACCGAGCCGTCGGCGCGCTGGTGGTTCTCGAGCAGCGCGATGAGGGCGCGCGAGTCCGCGACCGCGGTGCCGTTCAGGAGGTGCAGGTGCTCGGCCTTCTTCGCGCCCCGGCGCTTGAAGCGGGCATCGAGCCGGCGCGCCTGGTAGTCGGTGCAGTTCGAGGTGCTGGTCACCTCGCCCCAGCCTCCGCCCTCGCCGCGGCCCGGCATCCAGGCCTCGAGGTCGAACTTGCGGATCGCCGGCGCGCCGAGGTCGCCGGCCGCGATGTCGAGCACGCGGTAGGGCAGCTCGAGCGCCTGGAAGAAGCGCTCCTCGAGCGCCAGCAGCTCCTCGTGCATCGCCTCGGAGTCCTCGGGGCGCGTCGCGACGAACATCTCGACCTTCGTGAACTGGTGCACCCGGTACAGGCCCTTGCTCTCGCGGCCGTAGGAGCCGGCCTCGGTGCGGAAGCAGTGCGAGAGGCCGGCGAGGCGCACCGGCAGCGCCTCCTCGTCGAGGGTCTGGCCGGCGAAGAGCGCGCCGAGCGTGATCTCGGCGGTGCCGATCAGACAGAGATCGCTGTCGGCCACCGAGTAGACCTGGGTCTCGGGCCCGCGCGGCGCGAAGCCGAGCGCGGCGACCATCTCGGCGCGCGCCAGGTCCGGCGTCGCGAGCAGCGTGAAGCCCTCGCTGCGCAGCATCTCGAGCGCGAGCTGCTGGAGCGCCAGGGTGAGCAGCACCGCCTCGTTGCGCAGGTAGTAGAACTTGGGGCCGGCCGCCCGGGTGCCGGCCTCGAAGTCGACGAGGTCGAGGCGGCGGGCCAGCTCGACGTGGTCGAGCGGGGGGAAGTCGAAGCGCCGCGGCGTGCCCCAGCGGCGCAGCTCGCGGGCGTCGTCCTCGCCGCCGTCCGGGACCGCGGGGTGGATCAGGTTGGGAAGCGCCGCGAGCGCCTCCGCGAGGCGCGCTTCGGCGGCGGCCAGCGCGGCCTCGAGCCGGCCGACCTCGTCCTTGAGCCGCCGGCCCTCGGCGCTGAAGCCCTCGCGCTCCGCCGCGTCCATCTTCCGGTTGCCGGCCTTGCCGTGCTCGTTCCGCACCCGGTTCGCCTCGCCGACCGCGGTGCGCAGCCGTACCGCCTCCTCGTGGGCGGCGACGGCCGCGTCGACGTCGGCGCGCACGCCGCGGCGGCGAACGCTCGCGGCCACTTCGTCGCGTCGCTCGGCGAGGGTCCGGGGGTCCAGCATGGCCGGAGGGAAGCACACGGTCTCGGCGACGCAACCGAGCGCCCCGCCTATACTTCGCCGGCTTTTCCGTCCTCCGTGGGGGTGCCGATGATCCGTCTCCTCGCAGCCGCCCTGCTGGCGGCCTTCCTCTGCGTGCCCGCCCTTGCCGCGGAGCCGCCGAAGCAGCACGGCCTCGCCATGCACGGCGACCTCGCCTACCCGCCCGGCTTCCCCCACTTCGCCTACGTGAACCCCGACGCGCCGAAGGGCGGGCGGCTCCGGCTCGGCGTCCCCGAGACCACCTTCGACAGCTTCAATCCCTTCCTGGTGAAGGGAAACCCCGCGGCGGGCGTCGGCGCGATCTACGAGACGCTGATGGTGGCCTCCGCCGACGAGCCCTTCAGCCAGTACGGCCTGCTCGCCGAGAGCGTGCAGACGCCGGCCGACCGCTCGTGGGTGCTCTTCACGCTGCGCCCCGAGGCGCGCTGGCACGACGGCC